>DATILH010000043.1:0-19932 GCA_035476655.1 Variovorax sp. | reverse complement strand
GCGCGCTGTTGAAGAAGCTGCCGAGCGTCGCGGGTGAGAAGAGACCCCAAAAGGACGATCGCCGCGGCCGCGATGGCGCCCGCGGAAACTATCAGCTGCATGAGTTCTTCTTGTTCCCAGGCGGGGCACGATTCGACCCGCCTTTTGCTTTTCGATCAAGTGCAGGCGCGGACTCAGTCCAGGCTGCGCACGACCTCCATCGCCTCCTCGATGCGATCGACGGCATGAATGGTGAGGCCTTCGAACTCGCGCGCGCCCTTCTTCGGCGCGTTGGCCTTGGGCACGATGGCCACGGCAAAGCCCAGCTTGGCCGCCTCGCGCAGGCGCTCCTGGCCACGCGGCGCCGGGCGCACTTCGCCCGCCAGGCCCACTTCGCCAAAGGCGATGAAGCCCTTGGGCAGCGGCTTGCCGCGCAGGCTGGAGGTAATGGACAGCATCACCGCCAGATCAGCCGCGGGCTCGCCGATGCGCACGCCGCCCACCGCGTTGACGAACACGTCCTGGTCCATGCAGGCCACGCCCGCATGGCGGTGCAGCACCGCCAGCAGCATCGCCAGGCGGTCCCGGTCCAGGCCCACCGAGAGGCGGCGCGGGCTCGGGCCGCCGTTGTCGACCAGGGCCTGGATCTCGACCAGCATCGGGCGCGTGCCTTCCAGCGTGACCAGCACCACGCTGCCGGGCACCGGCTCGCTGTGCTGGCTGAGGAAGATGGCGCTGGGATTGGTCACGCCCTTCAGGCCGCGCTCGGTCATGGCGAACACACCGATCTCGTTGACGGCGCCGAAGCGGTTCTTGATGGCGCGCACCAGGCGAAAGCTCGAATGCGTGTCGCCCTCGAAGTACAGCACGGTGTCGACCATGTGCTCCAGCACGCGCGGGCCGGCCAGCGCGCCTTCCTTGGTGACATGGCCGACCAGCACGACCGCCGTGCCGCTGGTCTTGGCAAAGCGGGTGAGATGCGCCGCGCATTCGCGCACCTGCGCCACCGAGCCGGGGGCCGAGGTGAGCTGGTCCGAGTAGACCGTCTGGATCGAGTCGATCACCGCGATGGCCGGGCGGGATGCGTCGAGCGTGGCGATGATCTTCTCCAGCTGGATCTCGGCCAGCACCTGCACCTGCGATTGCGCCAGGCCCAGCCGGCGCGAGCGCAGCGCCACCTGGGCGCCGCTTTCCTCGCCGGTGACATAGAGCGCGTTCTGCCCGGCACGCTGCAGTGCATCCACGGCCTGCAGCAGCAGGGTGGACTTGCCGATGCCAGGGTCGCCGCCGATCAGGGTGACGCCGCCGGCCACGATGCCGCCGCCCAGCACGCGGTCGAGTTCATCCAGCCCGGTGGGGGTGCGCGCTACGTCCACCGCGTCGATTTCCGACAGCACCATCAGCTCCGACGCGCCTGCCAACGAGGCGAATTGCGTGCCGAAGCGGTTGTTGCCGGACGACGTTCCCGCGGCAGCACTCGACTGCTCGATCAGCGTGTTCCAGGCGCCGCAACTCGGGCACTTGCCCAGCCACTTGGGGCTGGTGCCGCCGCATTCGGAGCAGACGTAGATGCTTTTTTCCTTGGCCATGGACGCAAGTGTAGGCACCCGGGGTGAGTCCGCTTGCGCAGTCGCACCTTAATCATTTAACATGTTAAATAATAGATCGACCACAGCGCATGGGCACCACCCCCTTCGTACACCGCAACCTGCCGCGCCTGCTCCTGCAGGCGCGCGAGGCCGTGATGGCGCACACGCGGCCCAGCCTGCGCGAGCACGCGCTGTCCGACCAGCAATGGCGCGTGCTGCGGGTGCTGGGCGAGCATGGGGCGGTGGAAACCGGCCGGGTGGCGCGCGAGGCCTTCATCCTCGGGCCCAGCCTCACCGGCGTGCTGGCGCGGATGGAGCGCGACGGGCTCATCGTTCGCAGCCGCGACCCGCAAGATGCCCGGCGCACCGTGATCGAAGCCACCGCGCAGGGGCGAAAGCTGGTCAAGCGGCTCTCGTCCACCATCGAGTCGCACTACGCCTGGCTGGAGAGTTCGCTCGGCAAGGCCAAGCTGGCGCAGCTCTACACGCTGCTGGACGAACTCATTGCGCTGGAGCAGGAATCGTGAGCTTCATGCCCCAAGGCACCGTGTACGGCGTGCTGCTCAACTTCCGCGCCGAGCTGGAGGCGCTGGCACCGCAGTTGAGCGCCCCGCCCTACCAGGCGCCGCCCAAGGCGCCGGTGCTCTACGTCAAGACCGCCAACACCTGGACGCCGCATGGCGCAAGCATTGCCCTGCCGGCTGGCGTGGCCGAGGTCGAGGTGGGCGCCACCATCGCGATGGTGATGGGCGAGGCGGGACAGGTGGCCGGCTATGTTCCGATGAACGATCTGTCGCTCCCGCATGCGAGCTTTTTTCGCCCGCCAGTGCGCTACAAGTGCATCGACGGCTTCCTGGGCATCGGCCCATCGCTGCGCAGCGATGGTGATCCGTCACGCTTTGCCCTCGAGGTACGCATCAATGGCGAAGTACGCCAGCGCGCCGACTTTTCGCAATTGGTGCGCAGCGCCCCGCAACTGCTGGCCGACGTGGGCGAGTTCATGACCCTGGCCCCGGGCGACGTGCTGATGCTGGGCTGCAATGCCGGCCGCCCGCTGGCGCGCGCCGGTGACCGCATCGAGATCGTCGCGCCCGGCTTCGAGACCCTCCGCAACACGCTTGTGGGAGCAAACGCATGAAGCACGCCCGCATCAGCGTCGAAGGCCGCGTGCACGACGCCAGCGAGCGCGACGGGCAACTGCTGCTGGCCGATGGCCGGCTGCTTCCGTTCGACGCCGTCACCTGGCTGCCACCGCTGGCACCTACGCCGCGCCCGCGAACCATCCTGGCCCTGGGCCTCAACTACGCCGACCACGCCAAGGAACTGGCCTTCAAGGCGCCGGAAGAGCCACTGGTCTTCGTCAAGGGCGAAGGCACGCTGACAGGGCATCGACAGTTCACCCGCCGGCCGGCACAGGTGAAGTTCATGCACTACGAATGCGAACTCGCCGTGGTGATCGGCAAGACCGCCAAGGGCGTGCGGCGCGATGACGCCTACGACTTCATCGCCGGCTACACGGTGGCCAACGACTATGCAATGCGCGACTACCTCGAGAACTGGTATCGCCCCAACCTGCGGGTAAAGAACCGCGATACCTGCACGCCGATCGGACCCTGGCGGGTCGATGCCCGGGACGTGCCGGACCCCATGGCCCTCGCGCTGCAGACCAGCGTCAACGGCCAGGTCACCCAGTCGGGCAACACGCGCGACATGATCTTCGACGTGCCATTTCTCATCGAGTACTTCAGCCGCTTCATGACCCTGTCGCCGGGCGACCTCATCCTGACCGGCACACCCGACGGCGTGGTGGACTGCCAGCCGGGCGATGTGGTGGTGACCGAGATCGAAGGCATCGGCGCGCTGCTCAACACCATTCAAGGGACTCCTGCATGACCCGTATCGATCACCTCATCGGCGGCGAGCGCGTCGCCGGCACGCAGTATTTCGAGACCCTCAATCCGGCCACGCAGGAAGTCCTGGCCGAGGTCGCGGCCGGCGGCCAGGCCGAGGTGCATGGCGCGGTGGCCGCGGCCAAGGCTGCCTTCCCGAAATGGGCCGGCCTGCCCGCCCCCGAACGCGCCAGGCTGATCCGCAAGCTGGGCGACCTGATCACGAAGAACGTGCCCGAGATCGCGCGCACCGAGACCGACGACTGCGGCCAGGTGATCGCGCAGACCGGCAAGCAACTGGTGCCGCGCGCGGCCGACAATTTCCACTACTTCGCCGAAATGTGCACGCGGGTGGACGGCCATACCTACCCGACGCCCACGCACCTGAACTACACCCTGTTCCACCCGGTGGGCGTGTGCGCCCTGATCAGCCCGTGGAACGTGCCCTTCATGACCGCCACCTGGAAGGTCGCGCCCTGCCTGGCCTTCGGCAACACCGCGGTGCTGAAGATGAGCGAGCTGTCGCCGCTCAGCGCAGCGCGGCTGGGCGAGCTGGCGCTGGAGGCCGGCATTCCCGCGGGCGTGCTCAACATCGTGCACGGCTTGGGCAAGGATGCCGGCGAGCCGCTGGTGGCGCACCCGGATGTGCGCGCCATCTCCTTCACGGGCTCCACCGCCACGGGCAACCGAATCGTCCGGGCGGCGGGCCTGAAGAAGTTCAGCATGGAGCTGGGCGGCAAGAGCCCCTTCGTGATCTTCGACGACGCCGACCTGGCGCGCGCGCTCGACGCCGCGGTGTTCATGATCTTCAGCAACAACGGCGAGCGCTGCACTGCCGGCTCGCGCATCCTGGTGCAGAAATCCATCTATGCCGAATTCGCCGCCAGGTTCGCTGAGCGGGCCAGGCGCATCACGGTGGGCGACCCGCTCGACGATGCCACCATCGTCGGTCCGATGATTTCGCAGGCACACCTGGCCAAGGTGCGCAGCTACATCGAACTGGGCCCGAAGGAGGGCGCGACATTGCTGTGCGGAGGGCTGGAGACGCCCACCCTGCCCGATCGGGTGAAGCGCGGCAACTACGTCCTGCCCACCGTGTTCGCCGACGTCGACAACCGCATGAAGATCGCACAGGACGAGATCTTCGGCCCGGTGGCCTGCCTCATCCCCTTCGAGGACGAGGCCGACGCCATTCGTATCGCCAATGACACTGCGTACGGGCTATCGAGCTACGTCTGGACCGAGAACATAGGCCGTGCGCACCGCGTGGCGGCGGCCATCGAGGCCGGCATGTGCTTCGTCAACAGCCAGAACGTGCGAGACCTGCGCCAGCCCTTTGGCGGCACCAAGGCCAGCGGCACCGGGCGCGAAGGTGGCACCTGGAGCTACGAGGTCTTTTGCGAACCGAAGAATGTGGCGGTGTCATTGGGAAACCACCACATCCCGCATTGGGGAGTCTGACCATGGGCAAGCTCGCTTTGGCCGCCAAGATCACGCATGTGCCGTCGATGTACCTGTCGGAGTTTCCAGGTCCCAACTTCGGCTGCCGCGAGGCCGCGATCAAGGGCCACAAGGAAATCGACCGGCGCTGCCGCACCCTGGGCGTGGACACCATCGTGGTGTTCGACGTGCACTGGCAGGTCAACAGCGAATATCACATCAACTGCGGGCCGAAGTTCGAGGGCATCTACACGAGCAACGAGCTGCCGCACTTCATCAAGAACATGCCCTACGCCTACCCGGGCAACCCGCAACTGGGCCACCTGATCGGCGACATGGCCAACGAGATGGGCGTGAAGAGCCGCGCCCACAGCGACACCACCCTGGAACTGGAATACGGCACGCTGGTGCCGATGCGCTACATGAATGCCGATGCGCACTACAAGGTGATCAGCATCAGCGGCTGGTGCGACTGGCACGACCTGCAGGAGTCCGGCCGCTTCGGCCTGGCGGTGCGGCGCGCCATCGAGGAACGCTACGAGGGCACGGTGGCGGTGTTCGCCAGCGGCTCGCTCTCGCACCACTTCGCCGACAACGGCCGCGCGCCCGAGTTCATGCACAAGGTCTACGATCCCTTCCTGGAACAGGTGGATCGCCGGGTGGTCGAGCTGTGGCGGGCCGGCGACTGGAAGACCTTCGTCGGCATGCTGCCCATGTACGCCGACAAGTGCTGGGGTGAGGGCGACATGCACGACACGGCGATGCTGCTCGGCCTCTTGGGCTGGGACCGCTACGAAGCGCCGGTGGAAATCGTCACGCCCTATTTCGGCAGCTCGGGAACCGGGCAGATCAACGCCATCTTCCCCGTCACGCCGCTGCCGGCCTGAGGAACACCATGCCGCATCTCGTCATCCTCTACACCCCCAACATCGAGCCGCAGACCGACATGAGCGCGCTCTGCCGAACGCTTGCCGACACCATGCTCGCGCAGCGCGACGATGAAGGAAGGCAGGTCTACCCGACCGGCGGCACGCGCGTGCTGGCCTATCCGGCAGCCCACTACGCGGTGGCCGACGGCAGCGGGGATTTCGCCTTCGTCTACCTCAACGTGCGCATGGCGGCGGGACGCCCCGAGGCGGTGAAGAAGCGCATCGGCGATGCGCTGCTGGCCTGCGCGCGGCAGCACTTCGAGCCGCTGATTGCGCAGCGCCACATCGGCATCACCTTGCAGATCGACGAGGCGCCGGGCCAGGTCTACGACGGCAAGCTGGGCAACCTGCATCCCCTGTTCGACAAGTAGGCCATGCTGTCGCCCGAACTGATCCGTCGACTGGCCGCAGAGCTGCACGAGAGCGAGAAGGCGCGCGTGCAGGTCGAGCACTTCTCCAAGCGCCATCCCGAGATGACCATTGCCGACGGCTACGCCATCTCGCGCGAGTGGGTGAAGACCAAGATCGCCGAAGGGCGCGTGGCCAAGGGCCACAAGATCGGCCTGACCTCGCGCGCCATGCAGCTCTCGAGCCAGATCGACGAGCCCGACTACGGCACCTTGCTGGACGACATGTTCCTTGCCGAGGGCAGCGACATTCCCTTCACCCGCTTCATCGCGCCGCGGGTGGAAGTGGAGCTGGCCTTCGTGCTCGGCAAGCGCCTGCAGGGGCCGGGCGTGACGATCTTCGACGTGCTGGCCGCCACCGACTACGTGGTGCCGGCCATCGAGATCATCGACGCGCGCATCGAGCAGTTCGACCGCCACACCAAGGCGCCGCGCAAGGTCTTCGACACCATTGCCGACAACGCGGCCAATGCCGGCATCGTGCTGGGCGGCCGCCCGGTCAAGCCCGACGCGGTGGACCTGCGCTGGGTCGGCGCCCTGCTCTCGAAGAACGGCGTGATCGAGGAAACCGGCCTGGCCGCCGCCGTGCTGAATCACCCCGCCGCCGGCGTGGCTTGGCTGGCCAACAAGCTGGCGCCCTGGGATGAGTTCCTGGAAGCGGGCGAGGTGGTGCTGGCCGGCTCCTTCACCCGCCCCACGCCCGCGCAGCCGGGCGACACCTTCCACGCCGACTACGGGCCGCTCGGCTCGATCGCATTTCGCTTCATGTAAGAGGACCACCCCATGCAGACCCCCGTCAACACCTTCAAGCAGGCCATGCGCGCCGGCAAGACGCAGATCGGCCTGTGGGTCGGCCTGGCCGACGGCTATGCCGCCGAGATCCTGGCCGGCGCCGGCTTCGACTGGCTGCTGATCGACGGCGAGCACGCGCCCAACGACCTGCGCTCGGTGCTGGCGCAACTGCAGGCCATTTCCAGCGCCTGGTCGGCCCAGGGCGATCCGGCGGATCGCTCGCAGCCCATCGTGCGCGTACCGGTGGGCGAGACGGCGCTGATCAAGCAGTACCTGGAACTGGGCGCACAGACCCTTTTGGTGCCGATGGTCGACACGGCGGAAGACGCGCAGCGCCTGACGCGCGCCATGCGCTACCCGCCCGAGGGCATCCGCGGCATGGGCAATGCGCTGGCGCGCTCCTCGCGCTGGCAGAGCTACCCGCGCTACATCCACGAAGCCAACGAGCAGGTCTGCCTGCTGGTGCAGGCCGAGACGGCAGAGGCGCTGAAGAATATCGATGCGATTGCCGCCACGCCGGGCGTGGACGGCGTCTTCATCGGCCCGGCCGACCTGTCGGCCTCGATGGGCTTTCCGGGCCAGCCCGAGCATCCGCAGGTGCAGGCCGCCATCGCCGACGCCATTGCGCGCATCCTGCGTGCCGGCAAGGCGCCCGGCATCCTGGCCATGACCGACGAACAGACGCACAAATGGCTGGATGCCGGCGCGCTCTTTGTCGCCGTGGGCGTGGACACCGTGGTGCTCAAGAGCGCCGCCAGCCAGCTGGCGGCGAAGTTCAAGACGAGCGGCAGGAAGGCGGCGGCCACGCCGGCCAGCGCGAGCTACTGACTACCCTTCCGCAACGTGAGGTAAACGAGGGTGCGTGCCCGGCCGACTGCTGAAAGAATCCGCCTCGCTTCATTTCACCCACCGGAGACATCTCGATGACCTTCACCCGACGCCAATTGCTGCAATCCACCGGCGCTTCCGCACTGCTCGCCGGCCTGGGGCAACACGCCTTCGCTCAGCAATCGGCTCCCTTTGAAACCGCCCGCTTCATCACCGGCTTTGCCGCCGGTGGCACCTCCGACACCCTGTGCCGTCGCGTCGCATCGCGCATGCAGCCCGACTACGGCAAGGCGGTGGTGGTGGAAAACCGCACCGGCGCCGGCGGCCAGATCGCCGTGAGCTACGTCAAGAGCCAGCCAGCCGACGGCGCCACCATCCTGCAGACGCCGACCTCGATCCTCACCATCTATCCGCACATCTACAAGAAGCTGCCCTATGACCCGCTGGTGGACCTGTCGCCGGTGACGGTGGCCTGCTACTTCGACTTCGGCTTCGCGGTCGGGCCGGCAGTGCCGGCTTCGGTCAAGAGCGTGCCCGAGTTCCTGGCCTGGGCCAAGGCCAATCCGGCCGGCGCCAACTACGGCTCGCCCGCTGCCGGCTCCACGCCGCACTTCATCGGCGCGCTGCTGGGCAAGGGCGCAGGCGTGGACCTGAAGCACGCGGCCTATCGCGGCACGCAGCCGGCGATGCTCGACCTGCTGGGCGGCAACGTCTCGGCGGTGTCGGGCCCGATCGGCGACATCACCCAGCACCTGGCCTCGGGCAAGGTGCGCATCCTGGGCGTGTCCGGCGCCAAGCGCAGCCGCTTCACGCCGGATGTGCCGACCTTCGAGGAACAGGGCATCAAGAACGCCACGCACAGCGAATGGTTCGCCTTCCTGCTGCCGGCCAAGGCCTCGCCCGAGGTGGTGGCGCGCGCCAACGCGGCAATGAAGGCCGCGCTGGCGCAAAAGGACGTGATCGACGGGCTGGGCACCTTCGGCCTGGAGGCCATGTCTTCCTCGCCGGCCGAACTGACCGAACTGTTAAAGAAGGACACCGCGAAATGGGGTCCTATCGTGAAGGAGGTCGGCTTCACCGCGGAAGGCTGACCATGACCAGGAACTGCTGATGAACACTCGCCTCGCCTTTACCACGCCCGACCTGCACCCGGATGAGCGCGCCGCGCGCATTCAACTCGCGGCCTGCTACCGCATCTTCGCGATGCTGGGCTGGACCGAGATGATCTACAACCACATCACGGTGCGCCTGCCCGACAGCGTGACAGGCGGCGAGAAGCAGTTCCTGATCAACCCCTTCGGCCTGCACTACAGCGAGGTGACGGCCGGCAACCTGGTGAAGATCGACCTGCAAGGCCGGGTGCTGGGCGAATCCGCCTGGCCGGTGAACCCGGCCGGCTTCACCGTGCACGCGGCCATCCACGATGGCCTTGCCAACGCGCACTGCGTGATGCACACGCACACCACCGCCGGCGTGGCGGTGGCCTGCCTGCAGGGCGGCCTGCAGCAGACCAATTTCTATACGGCGCAGTTGCATGACATGGTGGCGTATCACGACTTCGAGGGCATCACCATCCATGCCGACGAAGGGCCGCGCCTGTTGAAGAGCATCGGCAACAGGCAAGCGGTGATCCTGCGCAACCATGGCCTCCTGGCCTGGGGCCATACCCTGCCGCAGACTTTCGCGGTGCTGTGGACCCTGCAACGCGCCTGTGAGATCCAGATGGCGACCCTCTCCATGGGTGCGCCGATCCCGGTGAGCGAAGCCATCGCCCGCCGCTGCACCGCCGATGCGCTGCAGTTCAACCCGAACCATGGCGCCGGACAGGATGTGTTCGACGCGCTGGTGCGCCAGGTCGATCGCATCGACGAAAGCTACAAGGCATGAAAGTCTGCAGCTACGGCGCCGGCGCCATCGGCGGCTGGCTGGGCGCGGCGCTGGCGCACGCCGGGGAACGCATCAACGTGGTGGCGCGCGGCGCCACGCTCGAGGCCTTGCAAGCCAGCGGCCTGCAACTGGTGCGCGGCGATGTGCGCACCCGCATGCCGGTGCATGCGGTGGCGGACCCGGCCGAGCTCGGCGAGCAGGACCTGGTCGTGGTGGCGGTGAAGGCGCCTTCGCTCGCCAGCGTGGCGCAGCACATCGCACCGCTGCTCGGCCCCGACACGATGGTGCTGGTGGCCATGAACGGCGTGCCCTGGTGGTTCCTGCAGGGCGGCTTCGGCGGGGCGCTTGCCGGCACGCGGCTCTCGGCGGTGGACCCCGATGGCGCGATTGCGGCGGCAATACCCGATCACCACGTGATCGGCGGCGTCGTGCACTGCAGTTGCTCGCTCGACGCGCCCGGCGTGGTGCGGCATCACTTCGGCAACGGCCTGATCATCGGCGAGCCCTCGGGCGAAGCGACGCCGCGCGTCCAGGCCCTGCTTGCCCTGCTGCAACGCGCCGGCATCGACGCCACCTTGTCGCGCCAGATCCAGAAGGACGTCTGGTACAAGCTCTGGGGCAACATGACGGTCAACCCGATCAGCGCGCTGACCGGCGCCACCACCGACCTGATCCTCGCCGACGACCTCGTGCGCGGCTTCATCTCCACCGTGATGCTGGAAGCCAAGGCGATCGGCGAACGCATCGGCATCCCGATCGCCGACAGCCCGGAAGACCGCCATGCGGTTACGCGAAAGCTGGGCGCCTTCAAGACCTCGATGCTGCAGGACGTGGAAGCCGGCCGCGCCGTCGAACTCGATGCGCTGGTCTCTGCGGTGCGCGAACTGGGCCAGCTCGCCGGCGTGGCCACGCCATTCACCGATGCGCTGCTGGGGCTGGCGCGGCTGCAGGCGCGCCAGCGCGGGCTGTACTAGACACTCAATCCACCACCACCGGCACGCGCCGCGTCACCGCGCACATGAGCTCGTAGCCGACGGTGCCCGCTGCCTGCGCCACATCGTCGATGGAAAGCAAGGTGCCGCTCCTGGCCTTGCCCCACAGCGTGACCTCGCTGCCGAAGCCGGCCGCGGGCACGGGTGTCAGGTCCACCGCGACCATGTCCATGCTGACGCGCCCGATCGTGCGCGTCCGCACGCCATCGACCAGCACCGGCGTGCCGGTGACGGCGTGCCGCGGGTAGCCGTCGCCATAGCCCACGGCAGCCACGCCGATGCGAAGCGGCGTCTCGGCCACGAAGGTGGCGCCGTAGCCCACCGTGTCGCCAGGCTTGAGGTCCTGGATGCCGATGAGGCGCGTCGCCAAGGTCATGCCGGGCTGCAGTTGCCAGTGCACCGCGTCATGCTCGGGAAAGTCGGGCGCGCTGCCGTACAGGACGATGCCGGGCCGCACCCAGTCGGCGCGTGTCTGGCCGGCGTGGCGCAGCACCGCGGCGCTGTTGGCCAGCGTGCGCTCGCCCGGCAAGTCTTGCGTCGCGCGCTCGAAAGCGGCGAGCGCCGAGCCGATGCCACGCGGGCCGTCCGAATCGCTGAAGTGCGTCATCAGCGAGATCTCGTCGACCTGCGGAAGCGCATTGAGCCGCGTCCAGGCGGCGCGAAAGCGCTCGGGTGCAAAGCCCAGCCGGTTCATGCCGGAGTTGAGCTTGAGAAACACGCGGTGCGGCACCTGCGTCTTGTGGGCGGCCAGCATGTCGATCTGCGCGTCGCAATGCACGGCATGCCACAGGTCCAGGCGCGAGCACAGCTCCAGGTCGCGCGCCTCGAACACGCCCTCGAGCAGCAGGATCGGCCCGCGCCAGCCGAGCGCGCGCACGCGCTGCGCCTCGTCGAGGTCGAGCAGCGCGAAGCCGTCGGCGGCGCGAAAGCTCTCAAACACGTTCTCGATGCCATGGCCGTAGGCGTTGGCCTTGACCACCGCCCAGACGCGAGATTCGACGGCGGAGCGCCGCGCTCGATCGAGGTTGTGACGCAGAGCGGCGGCGTGGATGGTGGCGAGGATTGGGCGTGGCACGGTGGCTGAAAATTGAGACGAGGCGATGAGGGAAACACCCACTGTGGCGCGGGCGGCGAAGGTCATTTTGGCACCCTACCCCCATGCTATAACCGCGAATCCGTCAAGACCGGGTCAGATTTTCACTACCGCCACGAGAAGCCCTCTGGCCAGCCAGCTCATCGATGAAGCGCGGTTTCTACACCATCATGTCGGCCCAGTTCTTCTCGTCGCTGGCCGATCAAGCGCTTTTCGTTGCGGCCGTCGAACTCCTACGTGGTGCGGGCGCAGCCGAATGGCAGCGTGCGGCGCTGGTCCCGATCTTCGCCGTCTTCTATGTGGTGCTGGCGCCCCTCGTGGGCGCTTTTGCTGACGCCTTGCCCAAAGGCAGGGTCATGTTCATCAGCAACGCGATCAAGGTCGTGGGCTGCCTGATGATGCTGTTCGGCTCGCATCCGCTCTTGTCCTATGCGGTGGTCGGATTGGGCGCCGCCGCCTACTCGCCGGCCAAGTACGGCATCCTCACCGAACTGCTGCCGGCCTCGCAGCTGGTCAAGGCCAATGGCTGGATCGAAGGGCTCACCATCGCCTCGATCATCCTGGGCATCGTGCTGGGCGGGCTGCTGGTGGGCCATACGGTGTCGAGCCGGTTGCTGGGCTTCGACTTCCCGCTCTTGAACACCGGCGTCGATACGGCGCCGGAGTCGGCCATCACGGTGCTGATCGGCGTGTACGCGCTGGCCGCCTGGTTCAACACCCGCATTCCGCACACCGGGGTGGAGATGCGGCCGCTGCGCGCCAACCGGGAGTACAGCATGGGGCGCAACCTGCTGGCACTGCTGCCCGACTTCTGGCATTGCAACGCCCGCCTGTGGCGCGACAAGCTGGGCCAGATCTCGCTGGCCACCACCACGCTGTTCTGGGGCGCCGGCGGCAACCTCAAGTACATCGTGCTGGCCTGGGCCGCACTGGCGCTGGACTACAACACGGCGCAAGCGTCCTCGCTGACCGGGGTGGTGGCGATCGGAACCGCCATCGGCGCGGTGGTGGCCTCGGTACGCATGCGGCTGGACATGGCCACCGGCGTGATCCCCATGGGCATCGGCATGGGCGTGCTGGTGATCGGCATGAACTTCATCGACAACGTCTGGGTGGCGGTGCCCTTCCTGATCCTGCTGGGCGGGCTGGGCGGCTTCCTGGTGGTGCCGATGAATGCGCTGCTGCAGCACCGCGGCCACAACCTGATGGGTGCGGGCCGCTCGATCGCGGTGCAGAACTTCAACGAGCAGGCGTGCATCCTGCTGCTGGGCGCCTTCTACAGCGCCTGCACCGGCCTGGGCCTGTCGGCCTATGCGGCGATCAGCGCCTTCGGCATCGTGGTGGCGGGCTTCATGTGGCTGATCCGGGGCTGGCACCAGAAGAACTTGCGCAAGTACCCGGAAGAGGTTGAACATCTCTTGGCGATCGCCCGCAGCGACAAGCATCACTAGCAAGGAGCGGCCATGACCACTGTCTACGATTTCCAGGCCCAGACCATCGACGGCAAGCCCGCCCCCTTGAGCGCCTACCGCGGCCGGGTGCTGCTCATCGTGAACACCGCCAGCCAGTGCGGCTTCACGCCCCAGTTCGAGGGGCTGGAGGCGCTCTATCAACGCTATGAGGAACAAGGCCTGACGGTGCTGGGCTTTCCCAGCAACCAGTTCTTGAACCAGGACCCGGGCACCAACGAAGAGATCGGCGCCTTCTGCACCAAGAACTACGGCGTCACCTTCCCGATGATGGAAAAGATCGAGGTCAAGGGCAGCGGCGCCGCGCCGCTCTACCAGTGGCTCACCAAGGAAAAGCCGGGCCTCCTGGGCAGCGCGATCAAGTGGAACTTCACCAAGTTCCTGGTCGGGCGCGACGGCAAGGTGCTCAAGCGCTATGCGCCGATCGACAAGCCCGAGACGATGAAGCGCGACATCGAGAAGGCGCTTTCTGCCGCCGGCTGAGCCAATCAGAACCTGAAGTCGACCGTCTTCGGTGCGTTGGCGCTGATGGTCACCTGCTGCTTCTTGGTCACGCCGCCGCTGGTGGCCTGCACCGCATAGCTGCCGGCCGGCAGATCGACCAGGCAGACTGGTCCGCTCGCGCGGAACGTGAGTGCGGGCACACTCTGCGCGCCCTGGATGGTGACGTCGATATCGGCCAGGTAGGCGCCACTCGGCTGTGCGAAGAGCAGCGACAGCGGATGCTCCTTCATCTGCGCACGCATGGCGATGGATTCGTCCGAGCCGATGCCGCCGCAGCGATGGCGCGTGCCGACGGCAGCGTTGGTGGCCGGCACTTCGGCCGGCAGCAGGGCCGGCGCCACTTTTTCGGCCGGCATGGTGGCCGGCGGGGCGGGCTGGCTTTGCGCCGAAGTGGCGGCCAGCACGCACAGGGCCGCTGCGGCGCAACGCCGCATGGCGATAGTGAGGGCTGACATGTAGCACTCCTTCCTGGATACCAGGATCAGGACATGCTGCGCCCGCCGGCGACCGCGCCGCGTCGGACCGGGCCGGCAATGCCTGTGGGTTCAGGCTGGCGCGAGGGCCGCGTCCAGCAGCTCGACCCAGTGGCGCACCGGCGTCTGGCCACTGCCGCTTTGCAGATGGGTGATGCAGCCGATGTTGGCCGAGACGATGGCGCTGGGCTTGAGCTGCTGCAGATGGCCCAGCTTGCGGTCTCGCAGCGGGTAGGCCAGCTCGGGCTGAAGCACCGAGTAGGTGCCGGCCGACCCGCAGCACAGATGCGCTTCGTTGCGGGCCGTCTGGATGTCGAAGCCCAGCGCGCGCAGGTGCAGCTCGACCCCGCCACGCAGCTTCTGGCCGTGCTGCAGGGTGCAGGGCGGGTGGTAGGCAATGACGCCGGCCGGCGCCTTCACGCGCGGCTTGAGCACCGGCACCAGATCCGGCAGCAGCTCGCTCAGGTCCTTGGTGAGGGCGCTGATGCGCTCGGCCTTGGCGGCGTAGGCCGGGTCATGCTTCAAGGCATGGCCGTATTCGCGCACCGTGACGCCGCAGCCGGAGGCGTTCATGACGATCGCCTCGACCGCCCCGCTTTCGACCTGGCGCCACCAGGCGTCGATGTTGGCGCGCATCTGCGCCTTGCCGCCCTCATGGTCGTTCAGGTGGAACTTGACGGCGCCGCAGCAGCCTGCCTTGGGGGCGACCACGCATTCGATGCCGGCGGCGTCCAGCACCCGCGCGGTGGCGCTGTTGATGTTGGGCGCCATCGAGGGCTGCACGCAGCCGGCCAGCAGCAACACCTTGCGCGCATGCGTGCGCGCCGGCCAGGCGCCGGCATCCTCGCGCGCCGGCACCTTGGCCTTGAGCGCGTCGGGCAGAAGGCCGCGCACGCGCTGGCCCAGCGCCATGGCCGGCCCGAACAGCGGCGAGGACAACCCTTCCTTGAGCGCCCAGCGCAGCGCCGATTGCGCCGCCGGGCGCGGCACCTTGGCATCCACCACCTTGCGGCCGATGTCCACCAGGTGACCGTACTGCACGCCCGAGGGGCAGGTGCTTTCGCAGTTGCGGCAGGTCAGGCAGCGGTCCAGGTGCAGTTGGGTGGCGCGGGTCGGCTGCTGGCCTTCCAGCACCTGCTTGATCAGGTAGATGCGGCCGCGCGGGCCGTCCAGTTCGTCGCCCAGCAACTGATAGGTCGGGCAGGTGGCAGTGCAAAAGCCGCAGTGCACGCACTTGCGCAGGATGGCTTCGGCCTCCTCGCCTTCGGGAGTGCCGCGGAATTCGGGGGCGAGTGCGGTTTGCATCGGGTCAGAACAAGCGGCCTGGGTTGAAGAGGCCCTGCGGGTCGAACTCGCGCTTGAGGGCGTCGTGGATCTTCTGCAGCGGCGGGCTCAGCACATCGAAGGCGGCGGCCTGGCGATCTGCCTCGTCGCGCGCGAACAGGGTGGCGTGTCCGCCGGCGGCATGCGCGGCTGCGCGCACCTGCTGCGCACGGCCGCGCGGCAGCACATACCAGCGCTGGCCGCCATGCCACTCGACCACTGGCGTCGCATCGAGCGCGAGCACCGGGGCGGTCTGCGGCACCGACAAGCGCCACAATTCCTGGCCCGCCGCACGCTCGGAAAAGAAGGGGAGCTGCTGGTCGCGCAAGGCCTGCCAGCTGGCCGCGGCCTGCGCCGCATCGACGCGCTCGCCGCCCAGTTGCCGGCAGGCGGCTTCGACCGCCGCGACTGCGCCGCGCAGGCGCAGGTAGAGCCAGCCCTGGCTGTCCTGCTCGGCCCAGCAGCTGGCGTTGAGCGGCAGCGGCTGGCCTCCCCATGCGTTCAAGCGGTGCAGCGCTTCGGCCTGCGTGCATTGGAAGGCCAGCGTGGCCTGCGCTGGCGCCACCGGCAATACCTTGAGGCTGAGTTCGGTGATGACGCCCAGCACGCCCAGCGAGCCGGCCAGCACGCGCGACACGTCGTAGCCGGCGACGTTCTTCATGACCTGGCCGCCGAAGGTGAGCAGCTCGCCGCGACCGTTGATCATGCTGGCGCCCAGCACATAGTCGCGCACTGCGCCGACACTGGCGCGCGCCGGGCCGCTCAAGCCCGCGGCCACCATGCCGCCGACGGTGCCCGACGCCGTGCCGCCGAAGTGCGGCGGCTCGAAGGGCAGGCACTGGCCTTGTTCGGCCAGCACCGCCTCCAGCTCCACCAGCGGCGTGCCGGCGCGCACCGTGACCACCAGCTCGCTGGGTTCGTAGCTGCTGATGCCACGCAAGCTCGAGAGTTCGAGCGTCTCGCCCGCCAGCGGGCCACCATAGAAATCCTTGCTGCCGCCACCACGGATGCGCAGCGGCGTCGAGTCGCGGGCGCTGGCGCGGATGCGCTCGATGACGGCTTGTAGTTCTGGCGGCGCGGAATCCATGCGGCGATGGTACTCAGTCCTCGAAAAAGTCGACCGGCCTCCCGGGCGTGTCCACCCGCATGTGAAACACGCTGCCTGAATACGGCAGGCGCGCCAGCTCTGCCTGCGGCCGTCCATGCCGTCCGCTGGTGACGAAGAGGGTGCGCAGGTCCTCGCCGCCGAAGCAGGGCATGGTCGGGCATTGCGCCGGCACGGGCTGGGCCTGCACCTGCGTGCCGTCGGGCGCAAAGCGCAGCAGTTGCGCGCCCTCGTACATCGCCACCCAGTAGTGGCCCTGGGAATCGACGGTGGCGCCGTCCGGACGCCCGCCGTAGCCGGCGGGATGCTCGCTGCTCCAGCCGGGCGGCTTGGGCGTGAAGCGCAGGAACTCGCGTTCGTTCGAGAGCGTGTTGGCCTGCGCGTCCCAGTCCCAGGCGCGCACCGCATGCGCCGGCGTGTCGGCCCAGTAGAGCGTGCGCGCGTCGGGTGCAAAGGCCAGCCCGTTGGCGGTGGTGACGCCGTCCGCCATGGGTGTCAGGACAGGCGTGCGGCCGCCGCGCGCGTCCAGGCAATAGAGCCTGGCGCTGGCGCGGTCCTTCGCCTCGTTGATGGTGCCGGCCCAGAACCGGCCGAGCGCGTCGCACTTGCCGTCGTTGAAGCGCATCGTGCGCACGTCATGGTCGACCCGCGCCATGGGCTGCAGTTCGCCACCCCATTCGCGCGCGCGGTAGATGCCGTCGCGCAGCGCGATCACCAGCCCGCCGCTGCGTGCCGGCGCCATGCAGCCCGGCTCGGTGGGCAAGGCCCAGCGCTCGACCCTGGGTTGAGCCAGCTCGCCGCGCGTGCGCAGCACCGAGCGGCCGGGAATGTCGAGCCAGTAGAAGGCGCGCTCCTGCGGATGCCAGAAGGGCGACTCGCCCAGTTCGCTCGAGGAGGAAGGAAGGGTCTGCCACATGCGCCAATTGTCGCTGGCACTGCTTGCGGCCCGACACAAAAAAAGCGCCCGCCGGAGCCGAAGCTCGGGCGGGCGAACATCCAAGGGAGACTTGCTTTGAGACTTCTGGATCAGTTGATGGCGGGTGGTCGCCGGATCAACGGTTGTACGCGGTTTCGCCGTGGGCGGAGATGTCGAGGCCTTCGCGCTCTTCTTCCTCGCTGACACGCAGGCCGATCGTGAGGTCGGCGATCTTGTAAGCGATGAAGGCCACCACGCCGGACCAGACGATGGTCAGCAGCACGGCCTTGAGCTGGATCCACACCTGCGCGCCGATGCCGTTGGACACCACCGAGGCCGTGACCCAGTCGCCGACCAGGCCGGGGCCGCCCAGCGCCTGGTTGTTGAACACGCCGGTCAGCAGCGCACCGACGATGCCGCCGACACCGTGCACGCCGAACACGTCGAGCGAGTCGTCCGCGCCCAGCATCTTCTTCAGGCCATTGACGCCCCACAGGCAGGCGAAGCCGGCGACGAAGCCGATCACGATGGCGCCCATCAGGCCGACATTGCCGGCGGCCGGGGTGATGGCCACCAGGCCGGCGACGGCACCGGAGGCGGCGCCCAGCATCGAGGCCTTGCCGCGCATCAGCGCTTCACCGATCGACCAGGCCAGCACGGCGGCGGAGGTGGCGCTGAAGGTGTTCATGAAGGCCAGCACGGCGCTGTTGCCCGCTTCCAGGGCGGAGCCGGCGTTGAAGCCGAACCAGCCCACCCACAGCAGTGCGGCACCGACCATGGTCAGGGTCAGCGAGTGCGGGGTGAAGGCTTCCTTGCCGTAGCCGATGCGCTTGCCCACCAGGTACGCGCCCACCAGGCCGGCGACGGCGGCGTTGATGTGCACCACGGTGCCGCCCGCGAAGTCGAGCGCGCCCCATTGCCAGATCAGGCCGGCCTTGGCGTTCATCGCATCGACCACTTCCTTGCTGGCGTAGGCGTCCGGGCCCATCCAGTACCAGACCATGTGCGCCATCGGCAGGTAGCTGAAGGTGAACCACAGCACCATGAACAGCAGCACGGCGCTGAACTTGATGCGCTCGGCGAAGGCGCCGACGATCAGGCAGCAGGTGATGCCGGCGAAGGTGGCCTGGAAGGCGGCAAACAGCAGTTCGGGGATGTAGACGCCCTTGCTGAAGGTCGCTCCGGGGGCGAAGGCGCCGGTGGCCGGGTCGAAGATGCCCTTCATGAACAGGCGATCGAAGCCGCCGATGAAGGAGTTGCCTTCGGTGAACGCCAGGCTGTAGCCGTAGATCATCCACAGCACCACGATCATCGAGAAGGTGACCATGACCTGCATCAGCACCGACAGCATGTTCTTGCTGCGTACCAGGCCGCCGTAGAACAGGGCCAGGCCGGGGATGGTCATCATGATGACGAGCAGGGTGGAAACCAGCATCCAGCCGGTGTCGCCCTTGTTGAAGGAGGGCGCGGCGGCAGGTGCGGCGCCGCCGGCGGCCGGCGCTGCGGCAGCGGGCGCATCGGCGGGGGCGGTAGCAGGTGCGGTAGCGGCGGGCGCCGCGGCTTCGGCGGCGGGCGCTGCCGGCGTGGTCTGGGCGGACACGGACAAGCCGGCCGTCAGCACGCTCAGGCCGAGCGCAAGGGATACGAGCAGTTTCTTCATTTCAGAGTTCTTTCGTGCCTGCTGTGGAAATCAGAGCGCCTCGCGGCCGGTCTCGCCGGTGCGGATGCGCACGACCTGCTCCAGGTCGTAGACGAAGACCTTGCCGTCGCCGATCTTGCCGGTGCGCGCCGCGCCTTCGACGGCTTCGATCACGCGGTCGACCAGGTCGTCGGACACGGCCGCCTCGATCTTCACCTTGGGCAGGAAGTCGACCACGTATTCCGCGCCGCGATACAGCTCGGTGTGGCCCTTCTGGCGGCCGAAGCCCTTGACCTCGGTGACGGTGATGCCCTGCACGCCGATGGCCGAGAGCGCCTCGCGCACTTCGTCGAGCTTGAAGGGTTTGATGATGGCTGTGACCAGCTTCATGGATCTTTCTCCTTGAGTTATGCGTGGGGCGGCACGCGGCCGCCCCGGCGGCGCGATTACAGCGTCTTGGTC
This sequence comes from Variovorax sp., assembly GCA_035476655.1. Classification (GTDB taxonomy): domain Bacteria; phylum Pseudomonadota; class Gammaproteobacteria; order Burkholderiales; family Burkholderiaceae_C; genus Variovorax. The sequence goes on along the minus strand of DATILH010000043.1, from coordinate 216 downwards.
AGGGCCACGATGAAGCGGGCCTTGTTGGGGTTGAGCGTCTTGCCGTCGGCACCCGTCACTTCGAAGCTGCTGCCCTTGTTGGCGCCTTGCACATAGCCGGCCAGCGCCAGGCCGCCGCCGAAGTCGTAGGACAGGCCCAGGCTGTAGTCCACATAGCTCTCATAGCCCAGGCTCTCGATGTCCGAGGCCAGGTTGGTGTAGCCCACCGCGGCCTTG
>DATILH010000042.1:0-54130 GCA_035476655.1 Variovorax sp. | reverse complement strand
GCCCGACGCCATCTTCGTGATCGACGTGGGCTTCCACAAGATCGCCGTGTCCGAAGCCAAGAAGCTGGGCATCCCGCTGGTCGGCGTGGTCGATTCGAACCACTCGCCTGAAGGCATCGACTACGTGATCCCGGGCAACGATGACTCCTCCAAGGCCGTCACGCTGTACGCCCGCGGCATCGCCGACGCCATCATCGAAGGGCGCGCCAACGCTGTGACCGACGTGGTGAAGGCCGTCGAGGCTTCCGACGAATTCGTCGAAGTCGAAGAGGGCGCCTCCGCCTGAGTTGCTCCCCCTGGAGCCTGAAGAAGGGGCTAGTGTGCCCCTTTTTTTTAACCTGAATCGTTGAAGTTACGGAGATAGATATGGCAGCAATCACCGCAAGCATGGTTGGCGAACTGCGCGCGAAGACCGACGCGCCCATGATGGAATGCAAGAAGGCCCTGACCGAGGCCGACGGCAACATGGAAAAAGCCGAAGAGCTGCTGCGCATCAAGCTGGGCAACAAGGCCGGTAAGGCATCCTCGCGCATCACCGCCGAAGGCGTGGTGGCGGCGTATGTCGACGGCACCAACGGCGCCCTGATCGAAGTCAACTGCGAAACCGACTTCGTCAGCAAGAACGACAGCTTCCTGGCGCTGGTCAAGACCGCCGCCGAGCTGGTTGCCAAGAACAACCCGGCCGACATCGCCGCCCTGGGCGCGCTGCCCTACGAGCAGGACGGCTTCGGCCCGACGCTGGAAGACGTGCGCAAGGGCCTGATCGGCAAGATCGGCGAGAACATGAGCTTCCGTCGCTTCAAGCGCTTCGCCTCGGGCGGCAAGCTGGCTTCCTACCTGCACGGCACCCGCATCGGCGTGCTGGTCGAGTACGAAGGTGACGACGTTGCCGCCAAGGACGTGGCGATGCACATCGCCGCCATGAAGCCGGTCGCGCTGTCCACCGCCGACGTGTCCGCCGAGCTGATCGAGAAGGAGCGCGCCGTTGCCGCCGGCAAGGCAGAGGAAGACCGCAAGGCCGCCGAAGCCGCCGGCAAGCCGGTGCAGTCGGCCGAGATCGTGGCCAAGCGCGTCGAGGGCGCGGTGCAGAAGTTCCTGAGGGAAGTCTCGCTGAACAACCAGGCTTTCGTGAAGAACGACAAGCAGACCGTCGAAGCGATGCTCAAGGCCGCCAACACCTCGATCAAGAGCTTCACGATGTACATCGTGGGCGAAGGCATCGAGAAGAAGGTCGACGACTTCGCCGCCGAAGTGGCTGCGCAGGTCGCCGCCGCCAAGGGCGCTGCAGCCTAAAGGCGATACGAGACGCCGCGCCAGCGGCGTCTTTTCCCCCATATAAACTCCGCCCGCCACCACTTGAAGGAATCGCCCATGACCCAAGCCCGCCCAGCCCACAAGCGCATCTTGTTGAAGCTGTCGGGTGAGGCGCTGATGGGTGACGACGCCTTCGGCATCAACCGCGCCACCATCGTGCGCATGGTTGAAGAGGTGGCCGAGGTGGTGAACATGGGCGTCGAGGTCGCCGTCGTGATCGGCGGCGGCAACATCTTCCGCGGCGTGGCCGGCGGCTCGGTCGGCATGGACCGCGCCACCGCCGACTACATGGGCATGCTGGCCACGGTGATGAACGCGCTGGCCCTGGCCGACGCGATGAACAAGCAGGGCCTGGTGGCGCGCGTGATGTCGGCGATCGCCATCGAACAGGTGGTTGAGCCCTATGTGCGCCCGAAGGCGCTGCAGTACCTCGAAGAGGGCAAGGTGGTGGTCTTCGCGGCCGGCACTGGCAACCCCTTCTTCACCACAGACACTGCGGCCGCCCTGCGCGGCGCGGAGATCGGCGCCGAACTGGTGCTGAAGGCGACCAAGGTCGACGGCGTCTACAGTGCCGACCCGAACAAGGACCCGGAAGCCACGCGCTATTCGACCCTCAGTTTCGACGAGGCGATTGCCAAGAACCTCGGCATCATGGATGCCACCGCCTTCGCGCTGTGCCGCGACCAGAAGCTTCCGATCAAGGTGTTCTCGATCCTCAAGAATGGCGCGCTGCGCCGCGTCGTGATGGGCGAGGACGAAGGCACGCTGGTGCATGCCTGACAGCTTTCTTGCAGGAACCCGAGAGATGACCACTATTGCCGAGATCAAGAGCGCGACCGACGCCAAGATGAACCAGTCGCTCGCCGCTTTCCAGAACAACCTGACCAAGATCCGCACCGGCCGCGCCAACCCGGCGCTGCTCGACTCGATCCATGTGGACTACTATGGATCGATGGTGCCGCTGAGCCAGGTGGCCAACGTGTCCCTGATCGATGCCCGCACGATCAGCGTGCAGCCCTGGGAAAAGGGCATGGGCGCCAAGATCGAGAAGGCCATCCGCGAGAGCGACCTGGGCCTGAACCCCGCTTCCATGGGCGACCTGCTGCGCGTGCCGATGCCGCCGATGAGCGAAGAGCGCCGCAGGGAAATGACCAAGCTGGTGCGCACCGAGGGCGAAAACGCCAAGATCGCCACCCGCAACCTGCGCCGCGACGCCAATGAAGCGGTGAAGAAGCTGGTCAAGGACAAGCTCGCCTCGGAAGACGACCAGAAGCGCGCCGAAGCCGACATCCAGAAGACGACCGACCGCCACATCGCCGAGATCGACAAGCTCGTGACGGCCAAAGAGGCGGAGATCATGGCCGTCTAGGCCACTATGAAGAAGACTGCGGCAGCGGTGCCCCATCACATCGCCATCGTCATGGATGGCAACGGTCGCTGGGCGACCAAGCGCTTCCTGCCCCGTGTGGCGGGGCACAAGCAGGGGGTGGAGTCGCTGCGCCGTTGCGTCAAGGCCTGTGCCGCTCGCGGCGTTGGCGTACTGACCGTGTTTGCCTTCTCCTCGGAGAACTGGAATCGGCCAGCCGACGAGGTCTCGGGCCTGATGGAACTGATGGTGCTGGCCCTCGGGCGTGAAGTGCCGCGCCTTTGCGAGGACGGCGTGCGTCTGCACTTCATTGGCGAGCGCGGCGGCCTGTCGGAAAAGCTCGCCAACGGCCTGGTGCAGGCCGAGACCGCCACGGCGCACAACTCGCGCCTCATCTTCAACGTCTGTTTCAACTACGGCGGCCGCTGGGACATTGCCCGAGCGGCGGCGAAACTCGCCGAACGCGGCGAGGCCATCACCGAAGCCAGCCTGGACCGCGCCATGGCGCTCTCCCATGTGCCGGACCCGGACCTGTTCATCCGCACCGGCGGCGAGCAGCGCCTGTCGAATTTCCTCTTGTGGCAAAGCGCCTACGCCGAACTCTTCTTCAGCGACCGGCTGTGGCCCGAGTTCGACGAAGCCGCGCTGGACGATGCGATCGCCGCCTACCAGGGTCGCGAGCGCCGCTTCGGCAAGACCTCGGCACAGGTCGCGCCGTTCAACACGCCCACCCTGCGGACGGCCTGAGCCAGCATGCTCAAGCAACGCATCATCACGGCCGCGGTGCTGCTGGCCATCCTGCTGCCGGCGCTTTTCTATCCTTCCTACGTGCCCTTCGCGGTGGTCATGCTGGTGCTCATCGGCGCGGGCGCCTGGGAGTGGGGGCGTCTCAACGGCTGCGGGCCGCGCCTGTCGGTGTTCCTGGGCCTGGAAGCGGTGGCGCTGTGCGCACTTTCCTGGTGGCTGGGTTTGCTGCAGGAGTCGCTGCCCGTGGTCTGGATCATCGCCGGCGCCGCCTGGGTGCTGGGCGGCGCGCTGCTGCTGCGCACCGGCGTGGCGGGCTGGCCGACGGTACCGCGCGCGCTGCGCCTGGTTGGCGGCCTGCTGGCCCTGTGGGTGGCCTGGCTGGCGGCGGTGCAGGCGCGGGTGGTGGGCGTCAATTTCCTGTTGTCGGTGCTGGTGCTGGTGTGGGTGGCGGATGTGTTTGCCTATTTCGCCGGCCGTGCCTTTGGCCTTCGCTTCACCAAGAACAAGCTGGCGCCCGCGATCAGCCCCGGCAAGAGCTGGGAAGGCGTGTGGGGCGGCGTGGCTGGCGTGCTGGTGCTGGCACTGTGCTGGATCTGGGCCGACCACGGCGCGCAGGCCGAGGTCGCCAGCCTCTACTCGCGTCTGGCGGCGCGCGGTTGGCTGCTGCTGCTGATCGGCGTGGTGTTTCTGTCGGCCATGAGCGTGGTGGGCGACCTGGTCGAGTCGCTCATCAAGCGCAGCGCCGGCGCCAAGGACAGCAGCGGCCTTTTGCCCGGGCACGGCGGCGTGCTGGACCGGGTGGATGCACTGTTGCCAACCCTCCCTCTTGCGATGATGCTGGCCTTCCTGTGAACCCGATGTCCGTCAATAGAAAACGCATCACGGTGCTGGGCTCGACCGGCTCGGTAGGCGTCAGCACGCTCGACGTGATTGCGCGCCATCCCGAGCACTTCGAAGTCTTCGCGCTGTCGGCATCGACGCGCGTCGACGAGCTGCTGGCGCAGTGCCTGCGTTTCAAGCCGCGCTTTGCCGTCATGGCAAGCGCGCCGCACGCGGCGCAGCTGGCAGACAAGCTGCGCAGCCACGATGTGCAGACGCGGGTGCTGAATTCGTCCGATGCGCTGGAGCAGATCGCTTCGCATGACGAGGTCGACGCGGTGATGGCCGCCATCGTCGGCGCGGCGGGCCTGCAGCCCTGCCTGGCGGCGGCGCGCGCCGGCAAGCGCCTGCTGCTGGCCAACAAGGAGGCGCTGGTGGTCGGCGGCGATCTCTTCATGAGCGCGGTGCGCCAGGGCGGCGCATCGCTCCTGCCCATCGACAGCGAGCATTCGGCGATCTTCCAGTCGCTGCCCGAAGATCCGGCGACCTGGCCGCGACGCATCGACAAGATCATCCTCACCGCCTCCGGCGGGCCTTTCCGCACACGCGACCCGGACAGCCTGCGCAGCGTGACGCCCGAGGAAGCCTGCGCCCATCCCAACTGGGTGATGGGACGCAAGATATCGGTCGACTCGGCCACCATGATGAACAAGGCGCTCGAGGTGATCGAGGCGCGCTACCTGTTCGGCGTGACACCCGAGCAGATCGAGGTGGTGATCCATCCGCAGAGCGTGATCCATTCGATGGTGCAATTCACCGATGCCTCGGTCATCGCGCAGCTGGGCACGCCCGACATGCGCGTGCCGATCGCTTGCGGGCTGGCCTGGCCCGAGCGGCTGGAAAGTGGCGCCACCCGGCTTGACTTCCGCAGCCTGGCCGCGCTGACCTTCGAGGCGCCCGATGCACAGCGCTTCCCCGGCCTTGAACTCGCCTGGCAGGCCTTGCGCGCCGCGCCCGGGACCACCGCCGTGCTCAATGCGGCCAACGAAATCGCGGTCGAAGCCTTCCTCGATGGTCGCCTGCGCTTCGACCGCATTCATGCGGTGAACCTGGAAACTTTGCAGGCGGTGCTGCCGTCCAAGCCGTCATCGCTGGGCGATCTGCTCGACATCGATGCCAATGCACGCGCGGCAGCCCAGGCGGCTGCGCTGCGCTTCGCGGCCTGAAGGCGCAACACTTTCCATCAGCTCCATGCTCACCGTCATTGCATTCATCGTTGCCCTGGGTGTCCTGATCGCGGTGCACGAGTGGGGGCACTATCGGGTTGCCGTGGCCTGCGGCGTCAAGGTGCTGCGCTTTTCCGTCGGCTTCGGCAAGACGATCGTTCGCTGGCAGCCCAAGCGGCAGCATCCGGGGCAGGACACCGAGTTCGTCATCGGCGCCTTCCCCCTGGGCGGCTACGTGAAGATGCTCGACGAACGCGAGGCACCGGTCGAGCCGCATGAGCGGCATCGTGCCTTCAATACCCAGCCCTTGCGTTCGCGAGTGGCCATCGTCGCGGCCGGGCCGCTGGCCAATCTGCTCTTGGCGGTGCTGCTTTACACGGTGGTCAACTGGATCGGTGTCGACGAGCCGGTGGCACGCCTGGCGCGGCCGGTGGCGGCCTCGCTGGCAGAGCAGGCCGGGCTGCGCGGCGGCGAGCAGGTGCTGCGCGCCGGCTTCGAAGGCGAGGAACTGGAAGCGGTGCAGTCCTTCGAGGACCTGCGCTGGCGCATCACCCGCGGCGCGCTCGAGCGGCGCGACCTTGCGCTGGAAATCGACAGTGAAGGACGCGGGCGCCTCCAGACATTGACCTTGCCGCTCAGCCAGGTCGAGGCCAAGGATGCCGATGCCCAGATGTTCCGCCGCATCGGCATCGTGTCGCCGCTGACCCGCCCCGAGATCGGCGAGGTGATGGCCGGCGGCGCCGCGGAGCGTGATGGCCTGCGGCGTGGCGATGTGGTCCTGGCGGTGGGCACGACGCCCATCATCGATGGCCAGCAACTGCGCGAAGTGATCCGTACTTCGATCGATGAAAACCAGCCTCGGGCGCAGCGCTGGCGCATCGAACGCGCCGGCCAACTCGTCGAGATCGATGTCGCGCCCGATGTGCGCAGCGAAGGCGAGAGCAAGGTGGGCCGCATCGGTGCCTATGTCGGCACCCCACCCGAGATGGTGATGGTGCGCCAGGGGCCGCTCGACGGATTGTGGATGGGCGTGGTGCGCACCTGGGAGGTCTCGGCCCTCACGGTGCGCATGATGGGCAAGATGATCATCGGCGAGGCCTCGCTGAAGAACCTCAGCGGCCCGCTCACCATCGCCGACTATGCGGGCAAGTCGGCCAGCCTCGGCCTCACCCAGTACCTCACCTTCCTGGCACTGATCAGCGTGAGCCTCGGAGTGCTCAATCTGATGCCGCTCCCAGTCCTCGATGGAGGACACCTGATGTATTATCTTTGGGAGGGCCTCACGGGAAAGAGCGTGTCCGACGAATGGATGGAACGGCTTCAGCGCGGAGGTGTCGCGCTGCTGTTGCTCCTGATGTCGATTGCGCTGTTCAACGACGTGACTCGGCTCTTTGGTTAACTTTCTTTCGGCCGCGTCGCGCCGGCCCAATCTTTGATGAAAACAACATTCAGCCGCTTCCGCCTGCGCAGCGCTGCCGTACTGGTGGCCGGAGCGGTGTCCTCACTGGCTGCCTGGGCCGTTGAACCGTTCACCGTTCGCGACATCCGCGTTGAAGGTTTGCAGCGCGTTGAGCCCGGCACCATCTTCGCGTCGATGCCCATTCGCGTCGGCGATACCTACACAGACGAGCGCGGTTCGGCCGCGATTCGCGCGCTGTTCGACCTGGGCCTGTTCAAGGACGTGCGCATCGACGTCAGCGGCAACGTGGTGGTGGTCATCGTGGAAGAGCGCCCGACCATCGCCGACGTGGACTTCGTCGGCACCAAGGAATTCGACAAGGACGTGCTGAAGAAGGCGCTGCGCGACGTTGGCCTGGCCGATGGCCGGCCCTACGACAAGGCGCTGGCCGACCGCGCCGAGCAGGAGCTCAAGCGCCAGTACGTGAGCCGCAGCCTCTACAACGCCGAGGTCGTGACCACGGTGACGCCGACCGAGCGCAACCGGGTCAACCTGACCTTCACCGTGACCGAAGGCGACGCGGCCCGCATCAAGGAGATGCGAATCGTCGGCAACCAGGCCTACAGCGAATCGACCCTGCTCGGCCTGTTCGACCAGGACACCGGCGGCTGGCTGAGCTGGTACACCAAGTCGAACCAATACTCGCGCGCCAAGCTCAACGCCGACCTGGAAACCCTGCGCTCCTACTACCTGACGCGCGGCTACCTGGAGTTTCGGATCGACTCCACGCAGGTCGCGATTTCGCCCGACCGCCAGGACCTGTCGGTGACGGTGAACATCACCGAAGGCCAGAAGTACGTGGTGTCGGGCGTCAAGCTGGAAGGCAACTTCCTGGGCCGCGAGGACGAGTTCAAGTCGCTCGTGACCATCCAGCCGGGCGAGCCCTACAACGGCGAGCAGGTGACCGAGACGACCAAGGCCTTCACCGACTACTTCGGTACCTTCGGCTATGCCTTTGCCCGCGTGCAGGCGCGCCCCGAGGTGGACCGCGTCAACAACCGCGTCGCGCTGACCCTGCAGGCCGAACCTTCGCGCCGGGTCTATGTGCGCCGCGTCAGCGTCAGCGGCAACAACCGCACACGCGACGAGGTGGTGCGCCGCGAGTTCCGCCAGTACGAAGCTTCCTGGTATGACGGCGACCGCATCAAGCTGTCGCGCGACCGCGTGGACCGCCTGGGCTACTTCACCGAAGTCAATGTCGAGACACTTGAAGTGCCCGGCTCGCCTGACCAGGTGGACCTGGCCTTGTCGGTGGTCGAGAAGCCCACTGGCAGCCTGCAGCTGGGCGCCGGCTACTCCACGGCAGAAAAGATTTCGTTCAACTTCGGCATCTCGCAGGAGAACGTGTTCGGCTCGGGCAACTACCTGGGCCTGCAGCTCAACACCAGCAAGTACAACCGCACGATCCAGCTGACCAGCACCAATCCGTACTTCACGCAGGACGGCATCTCGCGCACCTTCGACATCTACTATCGCACCACGCGTCCGTACTACGCAGAGGATGGCGACTACCGCCTGGTCAACGAAGGTGGCAGCTTGCGCTTCGGCGTGCCCTTCAGCGAGGTCGACACGGTGTACTTCGGCGTGGGGCTGGAGCGCTACAGCTTCGACCCAGGCACCAACATCGCCTCGCAGATACCGCAGGCCTATCGCGACTACTTCGGCTGCTCGGTCACGTCCGACGGCTTCATCACCAGCTGTACCAACGACAGCGTCTGGGGCATTCCGCTCACAGTGGCCTGGGCGCGCGACGCGCGGGACAGCACGCTGGTACCGACCAAGGGACGCCTGCAGCGCGCCAACCTGGAAATCGGCACCGGCGGCGACATGAAGTACTACAAGGGCAGCTACCAGTACCAGCAGTTCTTCCCGCTCAGCAAGGCCTACACCTTCGCCTTCAACGCCGAGGTGGGCTACGGCAAGGCCTATGGCGACAAGGTGTACCCGATCTTCAAGAACTTCTACGCCGGTGGCTTGGGTTCGATCCGCGGCTTCGAGCAGAACTCGCTGGGTCCGCGCGACTCGGTCACCTCCGCCTCGCTGGGCGGTACCAAGAAGGCCATCCTCAACGCCGAGATCAACACCCCCTTCCCGGGTGCCGGCAACGACCGTACCCTGCGCATGTACGGCTTCTTCGACGTCGGCAACGTGTTCACCGACCGGCAAGAGGGGCAGAACGACGCCCAGTGGGAGGCTCAGAAGAAGCTTCGCGCTTCGGTCGGCATCGGCATCAGCTGGGTGTCGCCGCTGGGTCCGCTGCGCCTGGCCTATGCGGTTCCGGTCCAGTCCCAGAAGGCCGACCTGGCAAACGGTATCCCCGAGGATAGAATCCAGCGCGTGCAATTCCAGATCGGAACCTCCTTTTAATGAACCAAATGCTCCGTGCCGCCGCGGCACTGCTGGTACCGGCCTTCGCGTTGTGCGCGGGCGCGGTGCAGGCACAGGAAACTTTTCGCGTCGGGTTCGTGAACCCCGATCGCGTGCTGCGCGAGGCGCAGCCTGCCAAGGCCGCCCAGGCCAAGCTGGAGGCGGAATTCACCAGGCGCGACAAGGACCTCCAGGCCCAGGGTGCAGATCTGAAGTCGGCTTCCGAACGCTTTGAACGTGAAGCCCCGACACTGTCGGAAGCGCAGCGCGCGCAGCGCCAGCGCACCTTGATCGAGCAAGACCGCGAATTCCAGCGCAAGCGCCGCGAATTCCAGGAAGACCTCAACGCCCGCAAAAATGAAGAACTGCAGGCCGTGTACGAGCGCGCCAATCGCGTCGTCAAGCAGGTGGCCGAAGCCGAGAAGTACGACGCCATCCTGCAGGAGGCGATCTACATCAACCCCAAGCACGACATCACCGACAAGGTGATCAAGGCGCTCAACGCCTCCGGACCGACCGGGCCTGCCACGTCCGCGGCCCCCGGCAGCGCCAAGTAGGGCCGGCCGAGGCTGGCAAACAGGCGTGGCACTGCAACTTGCGGCCATCGTGGACGCCCTGGGGGGCGAGTTGCATGGTGATCGCACCCGCAGCATCGAGCGCCTGGCGTCGCTTGCGAGCGCGTCGGCCGATGCGCTCAGCTTCCTGTCCAATCCCAAGTTCCTCAAGGACCTGGCGGCCTCCCAGGCCGGCTGCGTGATCGTCGCGCCGGCTGCGCGCGATGCGGCGGCGGCGCGCGGCGATTTCATTCTCACGCCCGATCCTTATCTGTACTTCGCCCGCCTTACCCAGTTCTGGAAGGCGCACCACGCGCCGCCCAAGGGCGAGCGTATCCATCCCAGCGCCGTCATCCACCCGGAGGCGCAAATCGACGCCACGGTCGAGATCGGCCCCTTGTGCGTGGTGGAGCGGGGCGCGCGCATCGGTGCCGGCACGGTGCTGAAGTCCAACGTGACGGTGAGCGAGGGCAGCGTCATTGGCGCGCGCTGCCTGCTGCACCCGGGCGTGGTGATCGGTGCCGATGGCTTCGGACTGGCGCCCCATGAAGGCCGCTGGGTCAAGATCGAGCAACTGGGCGCGGTGCGCATCGGCGACGACGTCGAGATCGGCGCCAACACCTGCATCGACCGGGGCGCGTTGGACGACACCATCATCGAAGACGGCGTCAAGATGGACAACCTGATCCAGATCGGCCACAACGTGCGCATCGGCCGCAACACGGCCATGGCCGGCTGCTCGGCGGTGGCCGGCAGCGCGGTGATCGGCGCCAACTGCACCATCGCCGGCGCCGGGATGGTGCTGGGTCATCTGACGCTGGCCGATGGCGTGCACGTTTCGGCCGCCTCGCTGGTCACGCGCTCGATCCTCAAGCCGGGCCAGTACACCGGCGTCTTTCCCATCGACGACAATGCGTCCTGGGAGAAGAACGCCGCTACCCTGCGGCACCTGCATTCATTGCGCGAGCGAATCAAAGCACTCGAAAAAGGCCTCTCGCAAGACAAGACACCATGACAACGACGCTCGACATCCACCAAATCCTCAAGCTGCTGCCGCATCGCTACCCCTTCCTGCTGGTCGACCGCGTGATCGACATGGAGAAAGGCAAGCGCATCAAGGCGCTGAAGAACGTGACGATGAACGAGCCCTTCTTCAATGGCCACTTCCCGCACCGTCCGGTGATGCCGGGCGTTCTGATGCTCGAGGCGATGGCCCAGGCGGCCGCCTTGCTGTCCTTCAAGTCGCTGGACATCGTGCCGGACGAGAACATGGTCTATTACTTCGCCGCCATCGACGGCGCGCGCTTCAAGCGTCCGGTGGAACCGGGCGACCAGCTCACGCTGGAAGTCGAGATCGAGCGCATGAAGGCCGGCATCTCCAAGTTCAAGGGCCGCGCCTTGGTCGGCGAGGAACTCGCTTGCGAGGCCACGCTGATGTGCGCGATGCGCCAGATCAGCTGAGTCCATGACCGGGATCCATTCGACGGCCATCGTCGACGCCGGCGCGCAGCTGGATTCGACCGTGACGGTCGGACCGTATGCCGTGATCGGGCCGCAGGTGCGCATCGGCGCGGGCACGACCATCGGCGCGCACTGCGTGGTCGAAGGCCGCACCACCATCGGCCGCGACAACCATTTCTTCCAGTTCAGCTCGATCGGCGCCGATCCGCAGGACAAGAAATACAAGGGCGAAGACACCGAACTCGTCATCGGCGACCGCAACACGGTGCGCGAGTTCTGCACCTTCAACCGCGGCGTGCCCGGGGCCGGCGGCAAGACCACGATCGGCGATGACAACTGGATCATGGCCTATACCCACATCGCGCACGACTGCCACATCGCCAGCAACGTCACGATGGCCAACACCACCACGCTGGCCGGCCATGTGCTGATTGGCGACTGGGTCACGGTGGGCGGGCTGACCGGCATCCACCAGTTCGTGAAGATCGGCGCGCACGCCATGATCGGCTTTGCCAGCGCGGTGTCGCAGGACGTGCCGCCCTACATGCTGGTGGACGGCAACCCGCTGGCGGTGCGCGGCTTCAATTCGGTGGGGCTCAAGCGCCGCGGCTTCACGTCCGAGCGCCTGGCCGCGGTCAAGCACATGCACCGGCTGCTCTACCGCCAGGGCAAGAGCCTCGACGAAGCGCGCGCCGCCATCGCGGCGCTCGCCGCCGAGACGCCCGAGGCCGCGCAGGACATCGCGTTGATGAACGGTTTTCTCGCTGACGCGACGCGCGGCATCGCGCGCTGACACCCGGCATGGACGAGAAGGCGCGGCAATTCGCCCTGGTTGCGGGCGAGGCCTCCGGTGACCTGCTGGCCGGCCACATGCTCGACGGGCTCACGGCACGCTGGCCGGGCCTGCGCTCGGCTGGCATCGGCGGCCCGCAAATGCAGGCGCGGGGCTTCCAGAGCTGGTGGCCGCAGGAGAAGCTGGCGGTGCGCGGCTACGTCGAGGTGCTGCGCCACTATCCTGAGATCGCCTCCATCCGGCGCCAGCTGAAGGCGCGGCTGCTGGTGGAGCGGCCCGATATCTTCATCGGCGTGGACGCGCCGGATTTCAATCTCGATCTCGAGGCCGGGTTGCGCGCCCAGGGCATCAAGACCGTCCATTTCGTCTGCCCCTCGATCTGGGCCTGGCGGCCCGAGCGCATCGAGAAGATCCGTGCCGCGGCTGACCATGTGCTGTGCATCTTTCCCTTCGAGCCGGCGCTGCTGGCCGACAAGGGCGTGGCCGGCAGCTACGTGGGCCATCCGCTGGCGCCCGTGATCCCGATGCAGCCCGATCGCGCCGCGGCGCGTGCGTCGCTGGGGCTGGACCCGGCGGGCCCGGTGGTAGCCCTGTTGCCGGGCAGCCGGCGATCCGAGCTTCGCTATATTGCGGCGCGCTTCTTCCAGGCGGCCGCCCTGATGCGGCGCGAAGATCCGGCCATCCGCTTCGTGATGCCGACGCTGCCCGCACTGCGCGATGAGGCCGATCAGATATTGCAGGCGAGCGGGCTGGCAGGGCAGGTCATGCTGGTCAACGGCCAGTCGCATGCGGTGCTCGCGGCCTGTGACGCGACCCTGATTGCCAGCGGCACTGCCACCCTCGAGGCGGCGCTCTTCAAGCGCCCGATGGTGATCGCCTACAACATGAACGCGCTGACCTTGCGCCTGATGCGCCACAAGCAATTGCAACCCTGGGTTGGCCTGCCCAACATCCTGTGCCGCGAATTCGTGGTGCCGGAATTGATCCAGGACGACGCCACGCCGCAAGCGCTGGCCGCAGCCACCCTCGATTGGCTCCGCTCGCCTGACAAGGTGCAAGCTCTGCAACAAAGATTCACCGCGCTGCATCGCGAACTGTTGCGCGATACGCCCACACTCTGTGCCGATGCGATCCAGCAAGTTCTTGAAGGCTAAGCAGGCCCGCCTGGCCTGGGATGTCCCCGGCCTGATCGCCGGCGTGGACGAAGCCGGGCGCGGGCCCCTGGCCGGGCCCGTAGTGGCCGCCGCCGTCATCCTGGACGACCTGCGTCCCATCCGCGGCCTGGCCGACTCCAAGACGCTCACCGCGCTGCAGCGCGAGCGCCTGAACGAGCAGATCCTCGCCAAGGCCCTGTGCTGCTCGGTGGCGCAGGCCACGGTGGAAGAGATCGATACCCACAACATCCTGCAGGCCACGATGCTGGCGATGCGCCGCGCGGTCGAGGGCCTGCGCCTGAAGCCTGCCAAGGTGCTGGTCGACGGCAACCGCCTGCCCACGCTCGACGTGCTGGCCGAGGCGGTGGTGAGCGGCGACGCGCTGGTGAAAGCCATCTCTGCAGCCTCGATCCTGGCCAAGGTGCACCGCGACCGCCTGTGCGAGCAACTGCACGAGGAGTATCCGCACTACGGCTTTGCCTCGCACAAGGGCTACGGCACGCCCGAGCACCTGGAGGCGCTGCGGGTGCATGGCGCCTGTGTGCACCACCGGCGCTCCTTCAGTCCGGTGGCAGCGGTCATGGGCATGACGACGGCCACCACCGAGATCGCCATCACCACGACCGTCACTGCCTCGGGCGTGTCGATGGCCGCGCCATGACGCGGCCCGAACTCGCGCAGATCACATCGCGCGACAACCCGCTGCTCAAGGACCTGCGCAAGCTGGCGCAAGACCCCGGCGCCTACCGCAAGCTGGGCCGCATCTGGCTGGAAGGCGACCACCTGTGCCGCGCGGCGCGCGAACGCGGCGTGCGCCCCGCCATGGCGCTCTTTGCCGAATCGACCTGGCCCCAGGTCGCAGGGCAATGGGCCGATTGCGCCGACCGGATGGTGCTGCTGCCCGATGCGCTGCTGCACGGCGTGAGCGGTCTGGAGTCGCCTGCGCCGATGGGATTCGTGATCGATGTGCCGGCTCCGGCGGAGCTCGCCGCCGACGCCCCAACCGTCGTGCTCGACCGCCTGCAGGACGCGGGCAATGTGGGTTCGATCCTGCGCAGTGCCGCCGCCTTCGGCTTTCGACAGGTGATCGCGATCAAGGGCACCGCTGCGCTGTGGTCACCCAAGGTGCTGCGCGCCGGCATGGGGGCGCATTTCGGCCTGCAACTGGTGGAGGGTGCTGATGTGTCCACGCTGGAGGCATTGAGATTGCCACTTCTTGCAACGAGCTCGCACGGCGGCCAGTGGCTGCACGAGGCCCAGGCCCGGCGCAGCCTGCCTCATCCCTGTGCCTGGCTGCTGGGCCACGAAGGGCAGGGCGTCTCGCCCGGCCTGCAGGCGCGCGCCGCGCAGCTGATCCGCATCGCCCAGCCGGGTGGCGAGGAGTCGCTCAATGTCGCTGCCGCAGCCGCGATCTGCCTGCACGCCAGTGCAGCGATGGGCCTGCCCGAAATTGGGGCATCTCAGTAGAAACGCGCATCCCCCGGGCTATAATCGGGGGCTATCCCGCTACACCCTCGCCCACCGCGCACGCAAGTCAGCTCCTCGACGAAAGTTGCAACCCCCGAGTCACTTCTTGGGTTCGCTTTGGGCGTCATCCATCCGGAGAACCCAGTGCTTTTGTCTCTCAAGGGAGCTTTCCCGCCCGCCATCCTGGCGCTTGCAGACGGCACGGTCTTTCTCGGCAACTCGATCGGCGCCACCGGCGCCACCGTCGGCGAAGTGGTGTTCAACACCGCCATCACCGGCTACCAGGAAATCCTCACCGACCCGAGCTACTGCCAGCAGATCGTCACGCTGACGTATCCGCACATCGGCAACTATGGCGTCAATGAGGAAGACATCGAGGCCGACAAGATCCATGCCGCCGGGCTGATCATCAAGGACCTGCCGCAACTCGCCTCCAACTTCCGCAAGACCACCACGCTCAGCGACTACCTGGTGGCCGGAAAGACGGTGGCGATTGCCAACATCGACACCCGCAAGCTGACCCGCCACCTGCGCACCCACGGCGCGCAGAACGGCTGCATCCTGGGCCTGGCCCAAGGCGAGACGGTGACCCAGGCGCTGATCGACAAGGCCATCGCCGCCGCCAAGGCGGCGCCCAGCATGCTGGGTCTGGACCTGGCCAAGGTGGTTTCCGTCAAGGAAACCTACGAGTGGACCCAGACCGAATGGAAGCTCGGCAGTGGCTACGGCGTGCAGATCACGCCCAAGTTCCATGTCGTCGCCTTCGACTATGGTCTGAAGAAGAACATCCTGCGCATGATTGCCCAGCGCGGCGCGCGCATCACGGTGGTGCCGGCGCAGACGCCCGCGGCCGATGTGCTCAAGCTCAAGCCGGACGGCATCTTCCTGGCCAACGGCCCCGGCGACCCGGAGCCCTGCGACTACGCAGTCAGCGCGGTGAAGGAACTCATCGACACCGGCATCCCGACATTCGGCATCTGCCTGGGCCACCAGATCATGGCGCTGGCCTCCGGCGCCAAGACCTTCAAGATGAAGTTCGGCCACCACGGTGCGAACCATCCTGTGAAGGACCTGGACAACGGCCGCGTCAGCATCACCAGCCAGAACCACGGCTTCGCGGTGGACGAAAAGAGCCTGCCGGCCAACCTGCGCCCCACGCACATCAGCCTGTTCGACAACACGCTGCAGGGCCTGGCGCGCACCGACAAGCCGGCCTTCTGCTTCCAAGGCCACCCGGAAGCCTCGCCGGGTCCGCACGACATCAGCTACCTGTTCGATCGCTTCACGGCATTGATGGAGAAACACAAGAATGCCTAAGCGCACAGACCTCAAATCGATCCTCATCATCGGCGCCGGCCCGATCATCATCGGCCAGGCCTGCGAGTTCGACTACTCCGGCGTGCAGGCCTGCAAGGCCCTGCGCGAAGAAGGCTACAAGGTCATCCTGATCAACAGCAACCCTGCGACGATCATGACCGACCCGGCCACGGCCGACGTCACCTACATCGAGCCGATCACCTGGCAGACGGTCGAGAAGATCATCGCCAAGGAGCGCCTACTCAATCCGGGTGGTTTTGCCATCCTGCCCACCATGGGCGGCCAGACCGCGCTCAACTGCGCGCTGGACCTGTGGCGCAACGGCGTGCTCGACAAGTACAAGGTCGAGCTGATCGGCGCCTCGCCCGAGGCCATCGACAAGGCCGAGGACCGCCTGAAGTTCAAGGACGCGATGACCAAGATCGGCCTGGGCTCGGCACGCTCGGGCATCGCGCACTCGATGGACGAGGCCTGGGGCGTGCAGAAGAGCGTCGGCTTCCCGACCGTGATCCGCCCCAGTTTCACCCTGGGCGGCACCGGCGGCGGCATCGCCTACAACCCGGAAGAGTTCGAAGTCATCTGCAAGCGCGGCCTGGAAGCCTCGCCCACCAACGAACTGCTGATCGAAGAGTCGCTGCTCGGCTGGAAGGAGTACGAGATGGAAGTGGTCCGCGACAAGGCGGACAACTGCATCATCGTCTGCTCGATCGAGAACCTGGACCCGATGGGCGTGCACACCGGCGATTCGATCACCGTGGCCCCGGCGCAGACGCTGACCGACAAGGAATACCAGATCATGCGCAACGCGAGCCTCGCGGTGCTGCGCGAGATCGGTGTGGACACGGGCGGCTCCAACGTGCAGTTCTCGGTCAATCCGAAGGACGGCCGCATGATCGTCATCGAGATGAACCCGCGCGTGTCGCGCTCCTCGGCGCTGGCCTCCAAGGCCACCGGTTTCCCGATCGCCAAGGTCGCGGCCAAGCTGGCCATCGGCTACACGCTGGACGAGCTGCGCAACGAGATCACCGGCGGCGCCACGCCCGCGAGCTTCGAGCCCAGCATCGACTACGTGGTCACCAAGATCCCGCGCTTTGCCTTCGAGAAGTTCCCGCAGGCCGATTCGCGCCTGACCACCCAGATGAAGTCGGTGGGCGAGGTGATGGCCATGGGCCGCACCTTCCAGGAATCGTTCCAGAAGGCCTTGCGCGGCCTGGAAGTGGGCGTCGACGGCATGAACGAGAAGACGCAGGACCGTGAAGTGCTCGAGAAGGAGCTGGGCGAGCCCGGCCCCGAGCGCATCTGGTACGTGGGCGATGCCTTTGCCCAGGGCATGAGCGTCGACGAAGTGTTCGCGCTCACCAAGATCGACCGCTGGTTCCTGGTGCAGATCGAGGAGATCGTGAAGATCGAGCTCGAACTCGAGACCAAGACGCTCGATGACATCGACGCCGTCACCCTGCGCCTCCTGAAGCAGAAGGGCTTCTCGGATCGCCGCCTGGCCAAGCAGCTGCGCACCACCGACACCGCGGTGCGCGAGAAGCGCCGCGCCCTGGGCGTGCGCCCGGTCTACAAGCGCGTGGACACCTGCGCCGCCGAGTTCGCGACCAACACCGCCTACATGTACTCCACCTACGAGGAGGAGTGCGAAGCCGAGCCGACGAACCGGAAGAAGATCATGGTCCTGGGCGGTGGACCGAACCGCATCGGCCAGGGCATCGAGTTCGACTACTGCTGCGTGCACGCGGCGCTGGCGATGCGCGAGGACGGCTACGAGACCATCATGGTCAACTGCAATCCCGAGACCGTGTCGACCGACTACGACACCTCCGACCGCCTGTACTTCGAGCCGCTCACGCTGGAAGACGTGCTGGAGATCGTCGACAAGGAAAAGCCCACCGGCGTGATCGTGCAGTACGGTGGCCAGACGCCGCTGAAGCTCGCGCTCGACCTGGAAGCCAACGGCGTGCCGATCATCGGCACCAGCCCCGACATGATCGACGCCGCGGAAGACCGCGAGCGCTTCCAGAAGCTGCTGCACGAGCTGGGCCTGCGCCAGCCGCCCAACGCCACCGCGCGTACCGAAGCCGAGGCGCTGGAGAAGGCTTCGGCCCTGGGCTACCCGCTGGTGGTGCGCCCCAGCTACGTGCTGGGCGGCCGTGCGATGGAAATCGTGCACGAGCAGCGCGACCTGGAGCGCTACATGCGCGAAGCGGTGAAGGTGAGCAACGATTCGCCGGTGTTGCTGGACCGCTTCCTGAACGACGCCATCGAATGCGATGTCGACTGCCTGCGCGACGCCGAAGGCGCGACGCTCATCGGCGGCGTGATGGAGCACATCGAGCAGGCCGGCGTGCACTCGGGCGACTCCGCCTGCTCGCTGCCGCCCTACAGCCTCAAGGCCGACACCGTGGCCGAGCTCAAGCGCCAGAGCGCCGCCATGGCCAAGGCGCTGAACGTGGTCGGCCTGATGAACGTGCAGTTCGCCATCCAGGAGAAGGACGGCAAGGACGTCATCTACGTGCTGGAAGTGAACCCACGCGCCTCGCGCACCGTGCCCTACGTGAGCAAGGCCACAGGCATCCAGCTCGCGAAGGTGGCGGCGCGCTGCATGGCCGGCACCTCGCTGGCCAAGCAGGGTGTCACCAAGGAAGTGACGCCGCCTTACTTCAGCGTGAAGGAAGCGGTGTTCCCCTTCGTCAAGTTCCCCGGCGTGGACACGATTCTCGGCCCCGAGATGAAGTCCACCGGCGAGGTGATGGGCGTGGGCAAGACCTTCGGCGAAGCCTTCGTCAAGTCGCAACTGGGCGCCGGCACGCACCTGCCGAAGTCGGGCAAGGTTTTCATCTCGGTGAAGAACAACGACAAGGCGCGTGCGGTGGAATGCGCGCGCGGCCTGGCCAAGCTGGGCTTCCAGCTGATTGCCACCAAGGGCACGGCGGCGGCCATCCAGGCCGGCGGCGTCGAGTGCGAGGTGGTGAACAAGGTGACCGAAGGCCGCCCCCACATCGTGGACATGATCAAGAACAACGAGATTGCTCTGGTCATCAACACGGTGGAAGAGCGCCGCAACGCGATCACCGATTCGCGCCAGATCCGCACCTCGGCGCTCTTGGCGCGCGTGACCACCATCACCACCATCTTCGGCGCCGAGGCCGCGGTTGAGGGGATGCCGTACCTAAACGAGTTGAGCGTCATCTCCGTTCAGGAGATGCATGCGCAACTGACGGCGGCCTGATGATGGAATCGCAACTTGTCGAACTCGAGCTTGCCGACTGGCGGGTGCCCACGCCCAACGAGGCGTGGATCGCCGCGCTCGAGGCCGGCAAGGTGCTGTATTTCCCGAAGCTGGGCTTCCAGTTCAAGCCCGAAGAGGGCGCCTTTCTCGACCCCAAGCTGTTGTCGCCCGATGCGCGCAACATCAGCCTGGACGGCAATGGCAAGCTCAAGGGCGTGGTCGGCGACGAGGCGGTGCAAAAGGCCGTGGCCGCGATGATCGGCCGCTTTCGCGACCAGGCACGCCAACTCATCGACGGCCTGCTGCCCGCTTACGGCCCGCATCTGCGCATGGCGCCGACCAGCTTCCGTCCGGCCCAGGTCGAGACTCGGGTGCAGTCCTGGCGTGCCGATGACCGGCGCCTGCACGTCGATTCCTTTCCCTCGCGCCCCAACTATGGCGAGCGCATCCTGCGCGTCTTCACCAACGTGAACCCGCAGGGTGCACCGCGCGTCTGGCGCGTCGGCGAGCCCTTCGAGGACGTGGCCAAGCGCTTCCTGCCGCGCGCCAAGTCCTATTCGCGCTGGCAGGCCAAGGCGCTGAAGGCCTTGCACGTCACCAAGTCGCTGCGCAGCGAGTACGACCACCTGATGCTGCAATTGCACGACGGCATGAAGTCGGACCTGGACTACCAGAAAAGCGCCCAGCAGCAGACCGTGAATTTCCCCCCGGGCTCGGTGTGGGTCTGCTTTTCCGACCAGACCTCGCACGCCGTCATGTCGGGGCAATTCATGATGGAACAGACCCTGCACCTGCCGGCCGCCAGCCAATACAATCCGGGTGCAAGCCCGCTGGCCATCCTGAGTCGACTCACCGGCCGCGCGCTCGTCTAGAATTTTCCCGTTGACAACCAAGTTACCGCCGAACGGCGACGTTCGGCGGTTTCGCTTTTTGACGCTACAACAATCATGGCAACCACCATTCCCATCACCAAGCGCGGTGCAGAGAAGCTCAAGCAAGAGCTGCATCGCCTGAAGACCGTCGACCGCCCCTGGGTCATCAACGCCATTGCCGAGGCGCGCGCCCAGGGCGACCTGAGCGAGAACGCCGAATACGAAGCCGCCAAGGACCGCCAGGGCTTCATCGAAGGACGCATCCAGGAAATCGAAGGCAAGCTGTCGGCCGCCACCATCGTGGACCCTTCCGCGGTCGATGCCGGCGGCAAGGTGGTCTTCGGCGCCACGGTCGAGCTCGAGGAGGAAGAGTCGGGCGACGCAGTGCGCTACCAGATCGTGGGCGAGGACGAGGCCGATCTGAAGCTGGGCCTGGTCAACGTCTCCAGCCCGATCGCCCGTGCGCTGATCGGCAAGGAAGAGGGCGACACAGCTGAAGTCGTGGCCCCCGGCGGCATCAAGCGCTACGAGATCGTCGGCGTCAGCTACCTTTGATGCGCGCCCTGACCCATCGCTTGCCGGCCTTGGCGGCCGCCTTCTGGTGGGTCAGCCTGACGGTGGTCGGCTTCCTGGTCGTGCCACTCCTGTTCCAGCACCTGCCGACGCCGGCCATCGCGGGGCGGATGGCGGCGCGGCTCTTCACGGCGCAGACCTGGGTGTCGATCGCCTGCGCGCTGCTTCTTCTGGGCCTGTCGCGTGCCGAGCAGGCCGGCGCTGAGGCTCGCAAGGTAGAAGCGGCGATCGTCTTCGTGATCCTGGGCCTGCTGCTGGCCCTGATCGGCGAGTTCGGCGTCGCGCCACGCATCCTGGCGCGCGAGAACCTCAAGTTCTGGCACGCCGTGGGCAGCGGCCTCTATGTGGCCCAATGGGCTTGCGCCGCCGCCGTGCTCTGGCGCGTCCTCAGGCCGCCGCCGGCCTGAGAAACTCACTCATGCCAATGCTCGGCCACCCAACTGGCCGGGCGGATGAAGCGAAAACGCCGGTTGCGCCGCCCCGCCAGCGCATCCGGAGGATTGCATTCCCCGTGAAAAATCACGATGCGCGCGCCGTCCGGGACGAAGGGCCGTCGCCAGTAGTTGCTGGGCCACAGGGGAATGCCGTGGTACTTGAAGCTGGGGCACCACTCGCTTGGCCAATACTTGAGCTTGCCCTTCTCGTGCAGGTAGTCCGACAGGAAGGTCTGCTCGTTGCGAAATTTCTCGCGCACCGCCACTTCATTGGCGCGGAAGTAGTCCAGCACGTCGGGCAGGCCGCCGATCTCGAAGCGGTAGACCGACGAGTTGCCGGTCACGCGCCAGGGGCGCCGGTAGTCCTTGATGATCAGGAACTCGCCCGGCTGGGTGAAGAAATCGTCCAGGCTGCCCACCACCACCACGTCCAGGTCCAGGAAGAGGGCGGTGCCCTTCAGGCCGTAGACCTCGGGCAGGTCGCGGCTGAAGGTGGTGAGCTTCTTCCAGGCGCGGTCGCGCACGCCGGCCGCTTCGGGCCGGATGTCCACCGGCGGGATCGGGAAACACTCCACCTCGCTGCGGATGCCCTTGGCGTCATCGGTCAGGCAGATGAAGCGGAATTCGCCGCTGAGATGGCGGCGCGCCATCGCGTAGAGGTTGTTGACGTAGTAGGGCTCGTACTTGGTGCCCCATTTCATGCAGATGACGTGGCGCATCAGTCGGCTTGGCGGCGCTTCTTGAGCGAGATCTGCTTGGGCTTGGCGCGCTTGACGCTGCCGCCGGCTGTCAGGCGCTGGTTGCCCAATACGCGCAGCGTCTTGACTTCAGGGCGCTGGCCGCCCTTCTTGCTGTACTTGAGGATCTTGACGTCGCGCGGGCCGGGCATGCGGTCTTCGTCGACCTTCTTTCCCTTTTCGGGCTGGGGTCGCCACAGGACCAGCAGCTTGCCGATGTGCTGGATCGGCGCGGCGTCCAGTTCGTCGGCCAGTTCCTGCAGCATGGCTTCGCGCGCCAGGCGGTCGTCGGAAAAGACGCGGATCTTGATCAGGCCGTGCGCCTTGAGGGCTGCATCGGCTTCTTTTTTGACGGCTGGCGTGAGCCCGTCGCCGCCGACCATCACGATCGGATCCAGATGGTGCGCTTCGGCGCGATGCACCTTGCGTTGGGCGGGGGTAAGTTGAATGGCGGGCATCCCCGTATTATCCGGGCAACCCCGAACGCAGATGAAGATCCAATCCAAGAGCAAGAAGATCAACAAGGCATGGATCAACGACCATGTCAACGACCCCTGGGTCAAGCTGGCGACCAAGGAGGGCTACCGCGCGCGCGCCGCCTACAAGCTCAAGGAAATCGACGAGGCCCTGGGCCTGATCAAGCCTGGCCACGTCGTGGTCGACCTGGGCTCGACCCCGGGCGCCTGGAGCCAGTATGTGCGGCGGCGCCTGTCGCCGGCCGGCGCGGCGGCGGGGGAACTCAACGGCACCATCATCGCCCTGGACATCCTGCCGATGGAGCCGATCGAGGGCGTGACCTTCCTGGAAGGCGATTTCCGCGAGCCGGAGGTGCTGGCCCAACTGGAAGAAGCCATGGAAGGCCGGCGGGCCGACGTGGTGGTGTCGGACATGGCGCCCAACCTGTCGGGCATCGAGTCGGCAGACGCCGCCCGCATTTCCCACCTGATCGAACTGGCGGTCGACTTCGCCCAGCACCACCTGAAGCCCGAAGGCGCCTTGGTGGCCAAGATGTTCCACGGCAGCGGCTACAACGAGCAGGTGGCCCTGTTCAAGCAGCATTTCCGGGTGGTGAAGCCCTTCAAGCCCAAGGCTTCGCGCGACAAGTCCTCCGAAACCTTCCTGGTCGGCATGGGTCTCAAGAATCCCGATACCCATTGATACGCGCCAAATCCCCGTAAGGACCCCATGGATGGGGGGACTTCCCAGGGTTTCGCAGCTTGAAAAGCCTAAAATGGGCGCCAATTGCCGTCTTATTGGCGCAGCCGCTCCACCTCAAGGCTGCGTTTCCCCCGACTGGAGCGTCGTTTGAACAATCAGTGGTTTTCCAAAGTTGCCGTCTGGCTCGTCATCGCGATGGTGTTGTTCACTGTGTTCAAGCAGTTCGACACCCGCGGCGCCGCCGGGGCCGGCTATGTCGGGTATTCCGATTTCCTGGAAGAAGTCCGCGCCAACCGCATCAAGAGCGCCACCATCCAGGAAGGCCAGGGCGGCAGCGAGATCGTCGCCGTCACCACGGATGACCGCAAGATCCGCACCACCGCCACCTACCTGGACCGCGGCCTGGTCGGCGACCTGATCAACAACAACGTCAAATTCGACGTCAAGCCGCGCGAAGAGGGCTCGCTGCTGATGACCCTGCTGGTCAGCTGGGGGCCGATGCTGCTCCTGATCGGCGTCTGGGTTTACTTCATGAGGCAGATGCAAGGCGGCGGCAAAGGCGGCGCCTTCAGCTTCGGCAAGAGCAAGGCGCGCATGCTCGACGAGAACAACAACCAGGTCACCTTCGCCGACGTCGCCGGCTGCGACGAGGCCAAGGAAGAAGTCAAGGAAGTGGTCGACTTCCTGAAGGACCCGGCCAAGTTCCAGAAACTCGGCGGCCGCATTCCGCGCGGCCTGCTGCTGGTCGGCCCTCCCGGTACCGGCAAGACCCTGCTGGCCAAGTCCATCGCCGGCGAGGCCAAGGTGCCTTTCTTCTCGATCTCGGGCTCCGACTTCGTCGAGATGTTCGTCGGGGTCGGTGCCGCGCGTGTGCGCGACATGTTCGAGAACGCCAAGAAGAACGCCCCCTGCATCATCTTCATCGACGAAATCGACGCGGTGGGCCGCCAGCGCGGCGCCGGCCTGGGCGGCGGCAACGACGAGCGCGAGCAGACCCTCAACCAGATGCTGGTCGAGATGGACGGCTTCGAGACCAACCTGGGCGTGATCGTGGTGGCCGCCACCAACCGCCCGGACATCCTGGACGCTGCCTTGCTGCGCCCGGGCCGTTTCGACCGCCAGGTCTACGTGACGCTGCCCGACATCCGCGGCCGCGAGCAGATCCTGAATGTGCACATGCGCAAGGTGCCGCTGGGCCAGGACGTCAATCCCAGCATCATTGCCCGCGGCACGCCTGGCATGTCGGGCGCCGACCTGGCCAACCTGTGCAACGAGGCCGCCCTGATGGCCGCTCGCCGCAACGCGCGCGTGGTCGAGATGCAGGACTTCGAGAAGGCCAAGGACAAGATCTTCATGGGCCCCGAGCGCAAGAGCATGGTGATGCCCGAAGAAGAGCGCCGCAACACGGCCTACCACGAGTCGGGCCACGCCCTCATCGGCAAGCTGCTGCCCAAGTGCGACCCGGTGCACAAGGTCACCATCATCCCGCGTGGCCGCGCGCTGGGCGTGACCATGAGCCTGCCCGCGCAGGACCGCTACAGCTACGACCGCGAGTACATGCTCAACCAGATCAGCATGCTGTTCGGTGGCCGCATCGCCGAGGAAGTGTTCATGCACCAGATGACCACCGGCGCCAGCAACGACTTCGAGCGTGCCACCCAGATCGCGCGCGACATGGTGATGCGCTACGGCATGAGCGAATCGCTCGGCCCGATGGTGTACGCCGAGAACGAGGGCGAGGTGTTCCTGGGACGCTCGGTGACCAAGACCACCAACATGAGCGAATCGACCATGCAGAAGGTCGATGCCGAGGTGCGCCGCATCATCGACGAGCAATACACTCTGGCACGCGGCCTGATCGAGGAAAACCAGGACAAGATGCACGCGATGGCCAAGGCCTTGCTCGAATGGGAAACCATCGACACCGAGCAGCTCGACGACATCATGGCTGGCCGCGAGCCACGTCCGCCCAAGGACTGGACGCCGCGTGTGCCGCCTTCGTCGGGCGGCGGCAGCGGCGGTACGCCGGCCGTCAAACCCGACCCGGCGCCGACCGCGGCCTGAAAAAGCAGGGCGAGAACACACGACGGGGCCTAGCGCCCCGTTTTTCTTGGGCGCCAACGAGAGCACATGAACTGGCAGACCTCCCGCTTCCTCATCGAACTCACCCAGCCGCGGGTGATGGGCATCGTCAACGTCACGCCCGATTCCTTTTCCGATGGCGGCGCCTATGCCTCGCCCTCCCAGGCGCTGGCGCATTGCGAGCAACTGCTGCGCGAAGGCTGCGAAATCCTCGATATCGGCGGCGAATCGACCCGGCCCGGCAGTCCTGCCGTTCCGCTGGATGAGGAATTGGCGCGGGTGTTGCCGGTCTTGCGTGAGGCGGTGAAGCTGGGCGTGCCGGTCTCGGTCGATACCTACAAGCCGGAGGTGATGCAGGCGGCGCTGGACGCCGGCGCCGACATCATCAACGACGTCTGGGCGCTGCGCCGGCCGGGCGCGCAGGCGGTCGTCGCCGCCCATCCTTCCTGCGGCGTGTGCCTGATGCATATGCATCGCGATCCGCAATCCATGCAGGTGGCGCCCATGGATGGGGATGTGCTGCCGTCGGTGCGCAGCTTCCTGTCCGAGCGGGCGGCGGCGCTTGAAGCGGCGGGCGTGGCGCGTGGGCGCATCGTGCTTGATCCCGGCATCGGCTTTGGCAAGACGGTTCCGCAGAACTTCGCCTTGCTGGCCCGCCAATCGGAACTTGTCGCACTGGGCTACCCCATATTGGCCGGCTGGTCGCGCAAGTCTTCGCTGGGCTCGGTTGCCGGCATCGAACTGGCGGCCCGGCGCCTGATCCCCAGCGTGGCGGCCGCGCTGCTGGCGGTGGAGCGGGGCGCACGCATCGTGCGCGTGCACGACGTCAACGAAACGGTAGCGGCGCTCGCCGTCTGGCGTGCCGCCCAGCAAGCAACATCACAACAACAAGAGGACTCATGAACATGAAACGCCAATACTTCGGCACCGACGGCATTCGCGGCACGGTCGGCCAGGCCCCCATCACCCCCGACTTCGTGTTGCGTCTGGCGCACGCGGTCGGCCGTGTGTTGAAGAAGACCGAGGCGCGGCCCAAGGTGCTGATCGGCAAGGACACCCGCATCTCCGGGTACATGCTGGAAAGCGCGCTGGAATCGGGCTTCAACTCGGCTGGCGTCGACGTGGTGCTCCTCGGGCCCTTGCCCACGCCTGGCGTGGCCTACCTGACGCGCGCACAGCGCGCCAGCCTGGGCGTGGTGATCAGCGCCAGCCACAACGCCTACCCGGACAACGGCATCAAGTTCTTCAGCGCCCAGGGCACCAAGCTGGACGACGCCTGGGAGCAGGCGGTCGAGAACATCCTTGAAGAGCCGCCGGTCTGGGTGGATTCGGCCAACCTGGGCAAGGCGCGCCGGATGGACGATGCAACCGGCCGCTACACCGAGTTCTGCAAGAGCACCTTTGCCAACGACCTGACCCTGCGCGGCATGAAGCTGGTGGTGGATGCCGCGCACGGCGCCGCCTACCAGGTGGCGCCGCAGGTGTTCCATGAACTGGGTGCCGACGTCACCAGCATCGGCGTCGCGCCGGACGGACTCAACATCAACAAGGGTGTGGGCGCAACGCACCCGCAGGCGCTGATCGAGGCGGTGAAGGCGCGCGGTGCCGACTACGGCATCGCGCTCGACGGCGATGCCGACCGGCTGCAACTGGTCGATGCCGATGGGCGCCTCTTCAATGGCGATGAGCTGCTCTACCTGATGGTGTCCGAGCGCATCGTGCGCGGCGAGAAGCCGGCCGGCGTGGTGGGCACCCTGATGACCAACAAGGCCATCGAGGTGGCACTGCGCGGCCAGGGCATCGAGTTCGTGCGCGCCAAGGTGGGCGACCGCTATGTGCTGGAAGAGCTCGACAAGCGCGGCTGGCTGCTTGGTGGCGAGGGCTCGGGTCATCTGCTGGCGCTGGATCGCCACACCACCGGAGACGGCATCGTCAGCGCCCTGCAGGTACTGCAAGCCTGCGTGCGCAGCGGCAAGAACGTGGCGCAGCTGCTGGGCGATGTGCAGCTCTATCCCCAGACGCTGATCAACGTGCGCCTCGCCGAAGGCAGCGACTGGAAGCGCAACACGGCCCTGGCCGAGGAAAGCAAGCGTGTCGAGGCCGAGCTGGGTGACAGCGGCCGCGTCCTGATTCGCGCCAGCGGCACCGAGCCGCTGCTGCGGGTGATGGTGGAGGCGCGCGATGCAACGCAGGCCGAAGCCTGCGCACGCCGCCTGGTGGCTACGGTGGAGGCCGCCTGAGCATGACGCAGGTCCGTGTCTGCCTGGCCGACTACAAGGACCCGATGCAGCGCGAGGCGCTGCTTCTGCTGCTCGACGCCTACGCCTGCGATCCGGCGGGCGGCGCTGCACCTTTGAGCGAGTTCGTCCGAACGCACTTGCTGGACGAACTGGCCAAGCGGCCCGCGGCGTTCAGCGTACTGGCCTTCGATGGCCCGACGCCGGTGGGCCTGGTCAACTGCTTCGAAGGTTTCTCCAGCTTCGCCTGCAAGCCCCTGGTAAACGTGCACGACGTGGTGGTGCTGGCCGCCCATCGTGGTCGGCGCATTGCGCAACTGATGCTGGCCAAGGTGGAAGAGATCGCGCATGAGCGCGGCGCCTGCAAGCTCACGCTGGAAGTGTTGACCGGCAACACCCAGGCCATCAAGGCCTACGAGCGCGAAGGCTTCGCCGCCTACCAGCTCGATCCGAGCTTCGGCACCGCCACCTTCATGCAGAAGAAGCTTTGAGGCGCACGGCGCATGGGGGCGCGATCATCTGGATGGATGATGCGCCGGTTGGAGATCGCTGCCAGAGTGCGCGGAGGAGTACTTGCCTACATTGAATAATTTGTCCACGGTGCAGGGGCCACTCCGCATTCTGGTCTACAGCTCGGTCTTTCATCCGGCCGTGGGCGGTATCGAAATCGGCACGCGACTGCTGATCGAAGAGTTCGTGAGGGCGGGGCACGCGGTGAAAGTCGTGACCGAACAGGAGCAGGATCCGGAGCGCCCGCTCGACGGCATCGAAGTGGTGCATTCTTCGGAGAAGCGCCGGCAGGTCGCGCTGTTTCGCTGGGCCGACGTGCTCTACATGCCCAACATCACGCTCAAGGGCGTATGGCTGCTGGCGTTCGGGCCGCGCAAGAAGTGGGTCATCTCGCACAATGACTTTCACCTGATGGACGCCAGTCGGCCGATTGCTGCGCTGAAGCGCCTGGTGATGGGGCGCGCCACCCGGCATATCGCCGTCAGCCGCAGCGTGGCGCGCTTTGTGGGCCTCGATGCCCAAGTGATCCACTGCTGCTACGACGATGAGATCTTCAGGTTCGATCCTGAAGAGGCCAGGACTTACGACTTCCTGTTCGTCGGGCGACTGGTGTCGCAGAAGGGTTGCGATCTCTTGATCGAGGCCTGCAGCCGCCTGCGGCGGCCCTTCACGCTCAACATCGTCGGGGACGGCGACCAACTGGAGACGTTGCAGCGCAAGGTGCGCCAGCACGGCCTGCATGAACTGGTGAAGTTCCAGGGAATCCTCCACGGCGAGCGACTCGCACGATTCATCAATCGTCACCGCGTACTGGTGGTGCCTTCCCGGGGTGTCGAGGGCTTTGGCGTGGTGGCCCTGGAAGGCTTGGCTTGCGGCTGCCACGTGATCGCGGCGGATGCCGGCGGGCTGGCGGAAGCCATCGACCAGCATGGCCAGCTGTTTCCCGCGGGCGACACACAGCGGTTGCGGCATCTGCTCGAGGAGTCCTTTGACAGGCCGCCTGTGCGGCAGTTGCCCCCCGCATTGGCGCATTACCTCTCCTCGCGCCGGCGCAGCAGCGTGGCCCACCAGTACATTCAGGCATTCGCCTGAACGCACCGAAGCCACGCAGCCATGCTCGCCACACGAAACATCGACGACATACGGCTGCCCGACAAGACGCTGTGCCTGACCTATGACGACGGCCCGGGGCCGCAGAGTGCCGAGCTGGGCCGCTTCCTGGCAGAGCGCGGGATTCGCGCCACCTTCTTCGTGGTGGGCAAGTTCGCGCTCGAGCGGCCTGGGGTCCTCGACGAGCTGCATGCGCAGGGCCACATCATCGGCAACCACACCTTCGAGCATCCGGACCTGCCCTTCTACGTGTCGCTCGAAGGAGACGTGCGCGACCAGCTCATCCGCACCAATGTGCTGATCCGCAAGTACAACTGGAACAAGCCGACCTACTTTCGCGCCACCTATGGCAAGTGGTCGCCCGAGGTCGCCAGGGAGGTGAACGCCGACCCGCGCTGCAACTACATGCATGTCGGGCCGGTGTATTGGGACATCGACGGTGTGGACTGCTATTTCTGGCAGCTCGGCAAGTCGGTCGAGGAGGCACAGGCCGCCTATCTCGATGCCATCGCGCGCAAGGGCCGCGGCATCGTCGTCATGCACGACGGCATCGCCGACATGGACACGGTGGCGCGCAGCAACAAGACCCTGGAGCTGACCCGTCGGCTGATTCCGAAGCTGCAGGACGCGGGCTATCGCTTCGTCGGGCTGGACGAGATCCAGGATCCCCAGCTCACCGACGCCTTGGGCGACACCTTCGCGCTGCAAGAGCAGGGCGGCGCCTTCCTGCGCCACGGGAGCGAGGCCGATTCGACGCTGCAGTGGGAGGGCAGGGCGGCGCAAGAGGCAGCGGGGCAGTTCCGGCTCGAATACGCCGCTCTGGGCAAGGTCATGCTGCGCACGACCGACGGGCGCTATTTGCGGGTGGATGCGCAGCGCGAGGACACGGTCCGGCTCGCCGCCACGGCGGATGAGCACGCGCTCTTCGACATGATCCCGCTCAGTGAAGGGCGCTTCATGTTCCGATCCGGCAATGGCCACTACCTTGCCGGAGAGGGGCGCAAGGGCGGCGGCCTGCTGAAGGCCAGCGCACCCTACATGCGCCAGGCCTGGCCGATCCGGGTGGTG
This sequence comes from Variovorax sp., assembly GCA_035476655.1. Taxonomy (GTDB): domain Bacteria; phylum Pseudomonadota; class Gammaproteobacteria; order Burkholderiales; family Burkholderiaceae_C; genus Variovorax. The sequence continues at coordinate 24,070 of DATILH010000042.1, read as the reverse complement.
CCGCCCCGCGGGGCCTACCTCAAGCCGCCGAGCATGGCCCGCCGGCTGAGGCAGTTTCGCAAGCAGCTGATGTTCGTCAAGTCGAAGCTGCTGCAGCGCTGAGCGTCAGAAGCGCGTCACGGGCGGGGCTGCGTCGGACTTGTCCGCCGAGTACTTGCCCAGCTCCCACTTGGCGATCGCGTTGCGGTGCACTTCGTCCGGGCCGTCGGCAAAGCGCAGCGTGCGTGCGCCGGCGTAGGCCGCGGCCAGCGGGAAGTCGTCGCACATGCCGCCGCCGCCATGCACCTGCATGGCCCAGTCGATCACCTGGCAGGCCATGCTGGGGGCGACCACCTTGATCATGGCGATCTCGTTCTTGGCGACCTTGTTGCCGGCCACGTCCATCAGCCAGGCGGCCTTGAGCGTGAGCAGGCGCGCCATGTCGATCTTGCAACGGGCTTCGGCAATGCGCTCCTGCGTCACCGTCTGCGAGGCCACCGTCTTGCCGAAGGCCACGCGCGAGGAGGCGCGCTTGCACATCAGTTCGAGCGCGCGCTCGGCCAGGCCGATCAGGCGCATGCAGTGGTGGATGCGGCCAGGGCCAAGGCGACCTTGCGCGATCTCGAAGCCGCGGCCTTCGCCCAGCAGGATGTTGTTGGCCGGCACGCGCACGTTCTCGAAGTACATCTCGACGTGGCCGTGCGGCGCGTCGTCATAGCCCATCACGTTGAGCGGGCGCACGATGCGGATTCCCTTGGCATCGGCGGGCACGATGATCATGCTCTGCTGCGAGTGCTTGGGTGCGTCCGGATCGCTCTTGCCCATGGTGATGAAGACGGCGCAGCGCGGGTCGGCGGCGCCGGAGATCCACCACTTGTGGCCGTTGATCACGTACTCGTCGCCCTGGCGCTCGATGCGGGTGCTGATGTTGGTGGCATCGCTCGAGGCCACTTCCGGCTCGGTCATGGCGAAGGCCGAGCGGATCTCGCCTTCTAGGAGGGGCTTGAGCCAGCGCGCCTTGATCTCGTCGGAGCCGTAGCGGGCGATGGTCTCCATGTTGCCGGTGTCGGGCGCCGAGCAGTTGAAGACTTCGCTCGACCATTGAACGCGGCCCATGATCTCGGCCAGCGGTGCGTATTCCTGGTTCGTGAGGCCGGCGCCGTCGTACCCTGAGGCCTGCGCGCTGTCGACCGGCAGGAATAGGTTCCACAGGCCCTGCGCCTTGGCCTTCTTCTTCAGCTTCTCGACCGTCTGCAGCGCGCTCCAGCGCTTGCCGGCGGCCGTGTTCGCAGCCAGTTCTGCCGCGTACTCGGCTTCGGCCGGGTAGACGTAGTCGTCCATGAAGGCGCTGACGCGCTTTTGCAGTTCCTTGGTTTTGGCCGAGTATTCGAAATCCATGATGTCTCCTCAAAAAAAGGTGTGGGGCCCGGGGTGCTTGTGGCGCCTCAGGCTTGCTGGGCGAAGGTCCAGGCCATTTCGGCCATGGGTTTCGCGCCGCGGCCCGATGCCACGGCTTGCTCGCTCGATGCGGTGCCGGCCTCCACGCGCTTGGCGATGCCTTGCAGGATGGCGGCAATGCGGAACATGTTGTAGGCCAGGTAGAAGTTCCAGTCCGGCGCCAGTGCCTCGGGCGTGGTGATGCCGGTGCGCTCGCAGTAGCGGCGGATGTATTGGCTCTCGGTCGGAATGCCCAGGCTCGCCACGTCCAGGCCGCCCAGCCCGCGGAAGGAACCCGGCGGGATGTGCCAGGACATGCAGTGGTAGCTGAAGTCCGCCAGCGGATGGCCCAGGGTCGACAATTCCCAGTCGAGCACGGCGATAGCGCGCGGCTCGCTGGCATGGAACATCACGTTGTCCAGGCGATAGTCGCCGTGCACCACGCTGACCAGGCTGTCGTCGCGCGCGCTGGCTGGGATATGGGCCGGCAGCCACTCCATCAGGCGGTCCATCTCGGGGATCGGCTGGGTGACGGACGCGACGTACTGCTTGCTCCAGCGCCCGATCTGGCGCTCGAAGTAGTTGCCCGGCTTGCCGTAGTCGGCCAGGCCCTGCTGTGCCGGCTTGACGCTGTGCAGCGCGGCGATCACGCGGTTCATCTCGTCGTAGATGGCGGCGCGTTCGGCATTGTTCATGCCGGGCAGCGACTGGTCCCACAGCACGCGGCCTTGCATGAATTCCATGACGTAGAAGGCGCGGCCGATCACCGACTCGTCCTCGCACAGGCACAGCATGCGCGGTACCGGCACGTCGGTGCCGGCCAGGCCGTGCATCACCTTGAATTCGCGTTCGATGGCGTGGGCCGAGGGCAGCAGCTTGGCCACCGGGCCCGGCTTGGCGCGCATCACGTAGCTTTGCGTGGGCGTGATCAGCTTGTAGGTGGGGTTGGACTGCCCGCCCTTGAACATTTCCACGTTGAGCGGGCCCTGGAAGTCATCCAGGTTGGCGCTCAGCCAGGCCGTCAGGGCCTCGGTGTCGAAGGCGTGCTGCTGGGAAACGGCACGCGTGCCGACGAAATTGCTGAAGTCCTGTGTCATGTCTCTTATTGCTCTGCTGCTTCCGAAATGCGCATCAACGCGGCGCGATCCAGCACCACCAGGCCGGCGGGCTCGATGCGGATGGCTTCCTCGCGCTCCATCGCCTTGAGTTCCTGGTTGACGCGCTGGCGCGAGGCCCCGAGCAGTTGTGCCAGTTCCTCCTGCGCCAGGTGCAGGCCGATGCGCATCTGGCTGCCATCCGCCAGATTGGGAATGCCGTAGGAGCGCACCAGGTGAATCAGTTGCTTGGCCAGGCGCGCACGCAAGGGCAGGGTGTTGAGGTCTTCCACCAGGCCGAAGAGCTGGCGGATGCGCCGCGCCTGCAGGCGCATCAGCGCCTCGTACAGTTCGACGTGCGAGGCCAGGATCTTCTGGAAATCGGCCCGCGCCACGCACAGGATGGTGGTCTCGCCATGGGCGTAGGCGTCGTGCGTGCGACGGTCCCCGTCGAACATCGACACGTCGCCAAACCAGATGCCCGGCTCCACGTAGGTCAGCGTGACCTGCTTGCCCGACACCGCTGTCGAGCTCACGCGCACCGCTCCCTTGGCGCAGGCGATCCACGACTCGGGCGGATCGCCGCGCGCGGCGATCAGGTCGCCGTCCTTGAAGCGTTTGACGAAGGCGCATCGAAGAATGTCGTGCCGAAGTGAGGGTGAGAGTGAGCTGAACCAGCGACCGTTGTTGATCGCTTCACGTTCTTCGATGGTAAGAATGGGGTCGTCCATGGTCTGTCCTGTCCGCGACTGAATTGAGCGGGGTTGTCACGAGCGCGACCGCGCTCGTTCATTCACGAATAGCGCGGCTTCTCCTTGGCGAGGAAGGCGGCGATGCCGATGCCGGCGTTGGGGTGGTGCAGGTTTCGCACGAAGTGCTCGCGCTCGGCGTCGAGCTGGGTCGACAGCGAAGTGCCGCGCGCTTCGCCCAGCAGTTCCTTGGCGCTGGCCAGTGCGTTGGGGGCTCGGCCATTGAGCTTCTCGGCCAAGGCGAGGGCGCTGCCGAGGGCTTGACCGCTGTCGGCCAGTTGGTTCACCACGCCCAGCGCATGCAGCCGTTCGGCCGCGATGCGTTCGCCCAGCATCATCCACTCGCTGATGATCTGGCGCGGCAGTATCTGCGCCAGGTGCCAGCTCATCCCGCCGTCCGGCGATAGGGCAATGTTGCTGTAGGAGGCCGCAAAGACGGCGTCGCGCGCCGCCACGATGAAGTCGCAGGCCAGCGCCAGCGAGAAGCCGGCCCCGGCGGCCGCGCCTTCCACCGCCGCAATGATCGGCTTGGGAAGGGCGCGCATCGCCTCGATCCAGTTGTGCAGCCCTTCGATGCTCTGCGCCTGGTCCTGCGGCTCGCGCTCGCGGTTGGCCTGCAGGCGCTGCAGCGAGCCGCCGGCGCTGAACCAGGGCCCTTCGCCGGCCAGCACCACGCTGCGCACCTCTGCGCTGTCGCCGGCGCGGTTCAGCGTTTCGATGCCGGCGGCATAGATGTCCGGCCCCAGCGCGTTGCGTTGCGAAGGGTTGGACAACAGCAGCACCATGGTGCCGTCCTGCGTGCTGCTCTTGAGTTGTGCCGTCATCCTCAGTCCTCTTCGTGGGTGAGGCTCAGGCCCAGCGCGCCGCGCCGGCGCAACCAGGGGCTGGGGCGGTAGCGCGCATCGCCATAGACCGTCTGCATGTTGAACAGCACCTCCAGCATGTTGGTCGGCCCGTAGAGGTCGCCCATGGCCAGCGGCCCTTGCGGATAGCCCAGGCCCAGGCGCACGGCAGTCTCCAGGTCGGCCGGCGAACAGATTTGCTGCTGGCACATGTCCGAAGCGATGTTCACGATGGTCGCGATCACGCGCTGCGTGACGAAGCCGCCCGAGTCGCGGATCACGCTCACCGCCTTGCCGTCGCGTGCGAACAGGGCGTGCGCGGCCTCGCGCATGTCGCGCCGCGTGGCCGGGTTGGTGGCCAGCACGCGGCGCTTGGTGGCAGCGTCATCCACCAGCATGTCGATGCCGACGGTGCGGGTGGCGTCGAGCCGGTCGACCGCAGCCACGGTGGTGATGTCGAAGCCGAGCGGCGCCGCCAGGATCAGGGCAGTGGGCGAGGGCGTGGGTCCGGTCTCGATCTTGGCGCCGAGCTCGTGCACCAGGCGCAGCAACTCGGGCCGGCGCGCGGCGCGCGGCGACACCCAGACTGTCGGCAGTGCATCGACCACGGGTACCGGCGGCTCGGGCTGCACCTGCGCAGCGCCGTCGACGTAGCGGTAGAAACCTTCGCCAGTCTTGCGGCCGAGCGCGCCGGCCGCCAGGCGCTGCGCGGTGATCACACTCGGGCGAAAGCGCGGTTCCTCGTAGTACTGGTGGTAGATCGACTCCATCACCGGGTGGGAGACATCGAGGGCGGTGAGGTCCATCAGCTCGAAGGGTCCCAGGCGAAAGCCGGCCTGGTCCTTGAGGATGCGGTCGACCGTGGCGAAGTCGGCCACGCCTTCACCCACGATGCGCAGCGCCTCGGTGCCATAGCCGCGGCCGGCATGGTTGACGATGAAGCCGGGGGTGTCCTGCGTGTGCACTGCGCTGTGGCCCATCTGCACGGCGTAGGCGGCCAGGCGCTCGCACAAGGCGCGCTCGGTCTTGAAGCCGGCCACGACTTCGACGACCTTCATCAGCGGCACCGGGTTGAAGAAGTGATAGCCGGCGAAGCGCTCCGGCCGCGCCAGTTCGGCCGCAATGGCTGTGACCGACAGCGAGGAGGTATTGGTTGCCAGCGCCGCCGTGTCCGAAACGATGGCTTCGAGCTCGCGAAAAAGGGCGCGCTTGACGTCCAGCCTCTCGACCACCGCCTCGACCACCAGGTCGCAGGAGGCTAGGCCCTGGATCGAATCGACCGCGTGCAGCCGCGCCACCAGCGCGGCTTGCGTCACGGGATCGAGCTTGCCCTTGTCGGCCAGCTTGCCCCACTGGGCGGTGACGGCCTCGAGGCCGCGCTGGGCGGCGCCCGGCTGGTTGTCCACCAGCAGCACCTCGCTGCCGGCCTGCGCCGCGATCTGGGCGATGCCGCGGCCCATGGCGCCGGCGCCCACGACACCAATCTTGGAAAAGGTCACAGTCATTTTTCCGAATGTCCCGATGTAAGTGATAAGTTGTGGCTGGCGTGTCAGAATGTGTTTACTTTTTATTACGGTCTGTTCCCGTTGCAAGCTCCGCGTTTCTCCGCGGCCCTCCTTTTACTCGGGTTCGCGCTCCAGTCCTTCGGCTTGACGATCGGCAGGCCGAATGGCAACGCCTGGATCGGCAAGCCGCTCGACCTGGTGATCCCGCTCACGCTGGACAGCAGCGAGTCGGGAGACAGCCTGTGTCTCGAAGCCGATGTCTTGCAGGGGGACGTCCGCATCGACGACAAGCGAGTGACTTTATCGCTCGACCCCGGCCCCAGCCCCGACACGCCGCGCGTGCGCCTGCGCACGACGCGAGCGATCGAAGAGCCGGTCGTGACCGTGAGGCTGAGCGCCGGTTGCGCCATGAAGTCTACGCGCCAGTACGTGCTTCTGGCCGATTTGCCCGAAGCCCCGCCGGTGGTGGCCGCAGCGCCGGCGCCAGCGCGCAGCACTTCGCAGAGCGATGCGCAGTCGGCTGATATCGCGTCCGTCCCTCAGATCGCACCCGTGCCCCAGCCGCCGCCCCGGACGGCGCGCGCCGCCCGAGGCGATGCGGGTCGCGCAGCGCCGTCCAGCGGCAGTGCCGCAGGTTCGGAGGCACCGCCACCGCGCCGGCGCGTGGCGCCGGTGCCTGTGCAACGTCCGCAACGCAGTGCCGCTGCTGAAGCCACGCAGAAGCCGCGTCCTCAGGCGCCACGCAGCGAAGCCGCCCCCACGCCGCCGGCCGAATCCAAGGAGGGCAAGCCGCGCCTGAAGGTGGAGCCGCTGGCCCCGGAGCCGGTGCGGGAGCCGCCCGCGAAGCCTGCCCCGGCGTTGGCCAGCCCGGAGACGGACGACGCGGCCAAGCGAGCTCAAGCCTCGGCAGCCGGGGCGCAGGTCCAGGCGCAGGCGCCGTCCCCGGTCCAGCCCCAGGCGCAGCCGCAGGCTCCGGCGCAGCCGCCGAGCGGCCCGCCGTCCGAACAGAGTCAGCGTGATGCCGAGCGCCTGAAGGAGCTCGAGAATGCGTTGGCCAGCCTGCGTGAGCAATCGGCGCAGACGCAGCGGCTGCTGCTGGAGATGCGCGGCGAGATCGCGCAGGCGCAGGCCAGCCGCTACCGCAATCCCTTGGTCTACGGCCTGCTGGCCTTGCTGGCCCTCGCGTTGATCGCCTTGGCCATGCTGTGGCGTGCGGCTCGGCGCGCCCGCGTGCCGTTGTGGTGGAGTTCTTCGGAGGAGGAGGGCGCCTCTCATGCCCCCAAGACAGCGCTGCCCAGACGGGGCGAACTGGTGGACGACGAAGACGAGGATGACGACGAGGTGAGCGCGCGGGCCGACCTGACCGGGCTTCGCTCTGCCCACGGCTTGCGCGTGACAGCGCTGCCGGCCGGCGTGGGTGCCTCCGCCTTCGAGCGGGCACAGGTGCGCTCGGTCAACACCGAAGAGCTTTACGACGTGCAGCAGCAGGCGGAGTTCTACCTTTCGCTGGGACAGCACGAGCAGGCGATCGGCGTCCTGCGCGAGCACATCGCGGTCAGGCCCGCAACCAGCGCCCTGGCCTACCTGGACCTGCTGGCCATCTTCCACTCACTGGGGCGCCGCGAGGACTACGCGACCCTTGCGCGCGAGTTCCAGCACAAGTTCAACGCCGAGGCGCCGGCCTTCGACACTTTCAGCGGCGAGGGCCGCGGCCTGGAGCACTACCAGGGCGTGCTGGCGCGCATCGTCTCGACCTGGCCGTCGCGGGGCACGCTGGACCTGATCGAGGAACTCGTGTTCCGCAAGCCGGGCTCGCGCGAGGAGCTATTCGACCTGGCGGCCTACGAGGAACTGCTGCTGCTCCATGCTGTGGCGCACGATGTGAGCGAGCATGAGGGGCCGTGGGCAACGCCGGTGCCTGCACCGCCTCTCGTACCCTCGCAGCCCCGGGCCGGGGCGGACGAAGACTTGCAGCCCGAAACGGCCCCGATGCCCTATCTGCCTGCAGCCGCTACCGAGTCGGCGCGGCCCAGGGAGGAGATGCCGCCCCTGGAGCTGGACCTGGCCGATCTGGACCGGACCGCCTTCGAAACCCTGCGCGCGCCGGTCGAGCCGCCCGCTGCAAAGCCGGCGCCGGCGCCATCGAGCGACCCGCATGTGATCGACTTCGATCCCTTCGATCCGGGCAGCGAGGCTGACCTGCGCCCCAGGCACCTGGGGGTCAAACGCTAACTCAGCGGCGCACCTGCAAGGCGCCTGGGTTGACGATGTTGGTCGGGTTGCCCTTGATGAAGCTGACCACGTTGTCGAAAGCCTGGCCGAAATAGAGCTCGTAGCTTTCCTGCTCGACGTAGCCTATGTGCGGCGTGCAGATGCAGTTCTCCAGGCGCAGCAGAGCATGGCCCTGCAGGGGAGGCTCGCTCTCGAAGACGTCGACCGCGGCCATGCCGGGGCGGCCGCGGTTCAGCGCGGCCAGCAGCGCGTCTTGCTCGACCAGTTCGGCACGCGAGGTGTTGACGAAGAGGGCAGTGGGCTTCATGCGCGCCAGGTCTTCCAGCCGCACGACGCCGCGGGTTTCCTCGGTCAGGCGCAGGTGCACCGACAGCACGTCCGCCGAGGCAAATAGCGCCTCGCGGTTGCCGGCGATCTGGAAACCGTCCGAGCGGGCCTTGGCGCAGCTGGCGTCGCTGCCCCAGATGACCACCTGCATGCCGAAGGCCTGGCCATAGCGCGCCACCAGCTGGCCGATGCGCCCGTAGCCCCAGATGCCCAGGGTCTTGCCCTTGAGCACCGAGCCCAGCCCGAAGTTGGGCGGCATCGATGCCGACTTGAGGCCCGACTGCTGCCAGGCGCCGTGCTTCAGGTTGCTGATGTACTGCGGCAGCCGGCGCATGGCGGTCATGATGAGCGCCCAGGTCAACTCGGCCGGCGCCTGCGGCGAGCCACTGCCCTCGGCCACCGCCACGCCATGCTCGCTGCAGGCGTTGATGTCGATGTGCGAGCCGGCCCGGCCGGTTTGCGAAATCAGCTTGAGCTTGGGAAGCTTCTCGATCAGCTGGCGCGAAATCTGGGTGCGTTCGCGGATCAGGACGATCACGTCCGCGTCCTTCAGGCGGACCGAGAGTTGGCCGATGCCCTTTACCGTGTTCGTGTAGACCTTGGCCGCGTAGGCGTCGAGCTTCGACGCGCAGCGCAACTTGCGCACCGCATCCTGGTAGTCGTCGAGGATCACAATGTTCATGGAACATTATTGTGCCCTGCGCCTCGGTAACTTCTTGTGCGGGGGCGGCGCGACCGAGCGCCGCCGAGCGGGCGAATTGCCCAGGCGCTCAATGCACCGCGCTGCCCGCCAGTGCGAGGCCATGGGCCTCGAGCGCGGCCAGTCGGTCGAGTTCGGCGCAGACGTCGGCCATGCGCCCGGAGATCACCACGCGGCTGGCATTGTGGGCAGCGCGCGGGTCAACCACGCGGATCACGCGCAGCGGCCGATTGACATGGTTGTGGGCTGCGCCCTTTTCGGCCGGCGCGCGAGTCGAACAGGAAGGGCGGATCGCAACGTAGCGCAAGTTGGCCGAGGCGGCGCGGCGGCGGCGCGGGGCGATCCAGCGGCTGGCAAGCGCTTGCAGCGGCGCAAGCAGGTCGGCAATGGTCAGAACAGCGATTCCCATGTGAACTCCAATGGTGGCTAGGGGTTGAACACAGGCAGGATTGCTTCTTCAAAAGGGCTTCGCGACAGGGTGATGGCCTTGCGCCATACGCCCGCCACCTGGCGCGGCCCAGCTTGCGCTTACATCAGCATCGTGTTGCGGATCAGGCCGACGGCCAGGCCTTCGATCTCGAAGGGCTCGCCAGGCTGCACGATGATGGTGGGGTAGTCGGGGTTCTCGGCGTGCAGCTCGATCACCTGCTTGTTGCGCTTGAGCCGCTTGACGGTGACTTCGTCGCCCAGCCGGGCGACCACGATCTGGCCGTTGCGGGCCTCCTTGGTGGCCTGCACGGCGAGCAGGTCGCCGTCCATGATGCCGGCGTCGCGCATCGACATGCCGCGCACCTTCAGCAGGTAGTCGGGCTGGCGCTGGAACAGGGTGTTCTCGACGTAGAAGGTCTGGTCCACATGCTCCTGCGCCAGGATTGGCGAACCGGCAGCGACGCGACCGATGAGGGGCAGCGCCAACTGGGCGAGGCCGGGCAGCGCCAGGGAATACTGGTTGTTGCGCGATTCGTTGATGGAGCGCAGAGCATCACCCTTGACGCGGATGCCGCGCGAGGTGCAGCTCACCAGCTCGATGACGCCCTTGCGCGCCAGTGCCTGCAGGTGCTCCTCGGCTGCGTTGGCGGACTTGAAGCCCAGCTCGGCCGCGATTTCCGCCCGCGTGGGCGGCGCGCCGGTACGGGCGATCGCCGACTGGATCAAATCGAGGATTTGCTGTTGGCGGGCGGTAAGCTTGACGGGAAAGGGCAGGTTGAGCATGCGCTGAACTCCGGTGAGTGCACTCTGGCTACTGGCTGCATATCCAGTACCTGTATTTTTAACCAGTTTTCAAGGATTGGCAAGCATGGGCGAGCAAATGAGCGCGGGCGGCAAGCAGGTGCTGGTCCTGGGCACCGGCGGCACCATCGCCGGCCGGGCCTCCAGCAGTGGCGACAACATCGGCTACGTGGCGGGCCAGGTCGCTGTGGCCGACCTGCTGACCGGCATCGATCCGCCCGCCGGCGTGACCCTGCGTGCGGAGCAGGTGGCGCAACTCGACAGCAAGGACATGGAGTTCGCCGTCTGGTGCCAGCTCGCCCAGCGCTGCGCTGTTGCGCTGGGCGATCCGCAGGTGGCGGGCGTCGTCATCACCCACGGCACCGACACCATCGAGGAGACCGCCTACTTCCTGGGCTGCGTACTGGCGGCAAGCAAGCCGGTGGTGCTGACCTGCGCCATGCGCCCCGCCACCGCGCTCTCGCCCGACGGCCCGCAGAACGTGCGCGATGCGATCGTGGTGGCGGCCGCTGACGGCGCCTGCGGCGTCAGCGTCGTGTGCGCCGGTACGGTGCACGCCGCGCAGGATGTGCAGAAGGTGCACACCTATCGCCTCGACCCCTTCAGCTCGGGCGACTCCGGGCCGCTGGGCTTTGTGGAGGAGGGCCAGCTGCGGCTTGCCAGGGGTTGGCCCGCGCCTGCAGCGGCCCTTGACATGGGCCGGGTCTCGCCGGAGCGCGAAGCCCCGCGTGTGGAGATTGTCATGAGCCATGCCGGCGCCAGCGGTAGCTTGATCGATGCACTGCTGCGCGAGCGGGCAGCGGGCGGTGGGGGCGCCGTTCAAGGTCTGGTGCTGGCCGCGACCGGCAACGGTACCCTGCACCATGAACTTGAAAGCGCCGCTGCGCGGGCGCAGGCGGCCGGCGTGGAGGTCTGGCGCGCGACGCGCTGCGCGCAGGGGCGCATCCTGCCGAAGGCGGGCGACACCATCCGCGATGCCGGCGCGCTGAGCCCGGTCAAGGCCCGCATCGCGCTGATGCTCGAGTTGCTGCGCACGCGCTGACGCCATGTTCGCCGCCCTGCAGACGCACGAGTGGGCCTATCCGGTCCTCGAGGCCGTGCATGTACTGGGCATCGCGCTCCTGCTGGGCAACCTCGTCGCATTGGAAATGCGCGTCTTCGGCCGTGCCGCCGCGATACCGGTGCAACCCATGGCCCGGCTGTCGCTCACCATTGCGCTGACGGGCTTTGCCGTGGCGGCGACCACTGGCCTCCTGATGTTCTCGACCCGTCCGGGCGAATTGCTGGCCAACAGCTACTTCGTTTCCAAGATGGGCCTGCTGCTGGCGGCCGGCTGCAATGCCCTGTGGTTCCATGTGCGCGGTTCGCTGCGCCGCCTCGACACCCTTGCCAGAGCCCAGATGTTGCTGTCCACTGCCATCTGGGTGGCGGTCGTGTTCTGCGGCCGTTGGATCGCCTATTGATTGAGTGTGAGGAGTAGCGCCGATGAAACGTCGTCAACTCGTCCTGGCCGCCGCGAGCATTCCATTGGCCACGCCGACCGCGTGGGCGCACCACGGCTGGAGCAGCTTCGATCAGGATCGCCCCATCTACCTGGAGGGCAAGGTGGTGGAGTCGCGCTGGCAGAACCCGCATGCGGAGCTGGTCATTGAAGTCCCGGCAGGCATGAAGGTGCCAGCGGACCTGCCCCAGCGCAACCTGCCGGCACAAAGCGCGCCGGTCGATGGCCCCGGCTTGCTGGCCAAGGCCACAGTCCCGCGTCGCGCCGACCGGAAGTGGGAACTGGAACTCGCGCCTCTTACGCGAATGCAGGCCTGGAAGGTGGCCGAGATCAAGCCGGGCGCGCAGCTGTCGGCCGTGGGCTTCACTTTCAAGGACGAAGCCGGCGAAGCGACCATGCGCGTCGAGTACCTGTTCGTCGACGGCAAGACCTACGGGCTGCGCTCCAGCCCGGCCTGAGGCGTCTTTAGCTGCCGAGCGCCGCGAAGGCGCGCTGCGTGATCTCTTCCACCGGGCCCGTGCCGCTGATCTTGCGGTACTTGGGCGCTGCGGTGGCGTCGGCCTGGGCCCAGGCCGAGTAGTAGTCCACCAGCGGACGCGTCTGCTGGCTGTAGACCTCCAGGCGCTTGCGTACGGTTTCTTCCTTGTCATCCTCGCGCTGGATCAGGTCTTCGCCCGTCACGTCGTCCTTGCCCGCCACCTTGGGCGGATTGAACTTGACGTGGTAGGTGCGGCCGGATGCCGGGTGCGAGCGGCGACCGCTCATGCGCTCGATGATGTCGGAGAAGGGCACGTCGATCTCGAGCACATAGTCGATCTTGACGCCGGCGGCCTTCATCGCGTCGGCCTGTGGAATGGTGCGGGGGAAGCCGTCGAACAGGAAGCCATTGGCGCAGTCCGGCTGTGCAATGCGTTCCTTCACGAGGTTGATGATGAGGTCATCGCTCACCAGCGCGCCGGCATCCATCACCGCCTTGGCCTGCAAGCCAAGCGGGGTTCCAGCCTTGACGGCGGCGCGCAGCATGTCGCCGGTGGAAATCTGGGGGATGCCGTACTTCTGGCAGATGAAAGTGGCTTGCGTGCCTTTGCCTGCCCCGGGGGCGCCCAACAAAATCAGTCTCATGGTGTCCTCGGAGGGATAGTTCTAGTATTTTCTGTCGCGCCAAGGCCGCCGCAGCGTCTGACGGAAGTGTGTCGAGGATAGCATGCGCCCCCGGGGGCGCCCCCCCAGTGGACGCTGTTCAGGCCGCCAGCAGGCGCCGCACGCGCGCGAGGTCTTCCGGCGTATCCACGCCGGGTCCGGGTGCGTGGTCGCTGACATGCACTGCGATTCGGTGGCCGTGCCACATGGCGCGCAATTGCTCGAGCGCCTCGCTCGTTTCGATGGGTGCAGGCGGCAGTGCCGGAAACTGCTTCACGAAGCCGGCACGATAGCCGTAGATGCCGATGTGCCGCCACGGTGCAGGCGAAGGCAGTTCGCTGAAGCTGCCGTTGGCGTAGCCGTCGCGCCACCAGGGAATGGGCGCTCGGCTGAAGTACAGGGCCATGCCGCGCGCATCCAGCGCCGCCTTCACCACATTGGGATTGAGGAAGTCGGCCAGCGTGTCGATGGCATGCACCGCGGTGCTCATGGCGGCGTCGGCTTGCTGCGCCAGGGTGTGGGCGACGGCGTCGATCAGACCTGGCTCGATCAGGGGCTCGTCGCCCTGCACGTTGACCACCAGGCAATCGTCGGCCAGGCCGAGCTTCTCGCAGGCCTCGGCCAGGCGGTCGCTGCCGCTGGCATGGTCCTGCCGCGTCAGCAGTGCTTCGACGCCGTGCTGTGCGCACGCCGAGACGATGCGCTCATGGTCGGCCGCCACCACCACGCGGGCGGCGCCGGACAGCTTGGCGCGCTGGGCGACGCGCACCACCATTGGCACGCCGGCCAGATCGGCCAGTGGCTTGTCGGGCAATCGGGTGGAGGCCATGCGTGCCGGGATCAGCACCACGAAGCCGGTGGTTGGGGCAGTCATCGCGGCGGCGCTCAAATGCCGAGTTCTTCGTCGCTGAGGACCCGCGCCTCGCTTTCCAGCAGCACCGGGATGCCGTCGCGCACCGGGTAGGCCAGGCGCGCACTGTGCGACCACAGTTCCTGCTGGGCGGGGTGCCAGGTCAGCGGGCCCTTGGTCACGGGGCACACGAGCAGTTCCAGAAGCTTGCTATCCATCGAGCGATGATAGCTTCGCGTCCAGCGCTGCGAAGAAGGCGGGCTCGGGCTGGAAGACGAGCGGTACCGCCAGCGCGGCGGGTTCCACTCGCCAAAGCTTGGCGGCGTCCTTCTCGGTGCACAGCACCGTCAGGCCGGTGTCGGCCTGCGGCACCCAATCCTTGAAATCATGATGGTCGGGCAGGGCGATGCAGCGCTCGAGCGCCATGCCGCAGGCGCGCAGCATGTCAAAGAAGCCTTGCGGCTTGGCGATGGCGGCCACCGCCACGATCCGCCGGCCAGCCAGCGCTGCCAGGGCGACCGGATCGCCGTGGCGCCCGATCGCATCGGGGGCCAGTGAGCGCTGCGCGCGAAAGCCGGCGGCAAAGGCCGGCCGGTCGCCGGTGTGCAGTACCAGATCGCAAGGCCGGGGCCAGGGTTCGCGCAGCGGGCCGGCCGGCAGCAGCCAGCCGTTGCCGGTGCCCCGGTCGTCGAACACGCAGATCTCCAGGTCGCGCGCCAGGGCCAAGTGCTGCAGGCCGTCGTCGCTGACGATGAGGCGGGTTTGCGGATGGCGCTCGAGCAGCGCGCGGGCGGCTTCAATGCGGCGCTGCCCGACGAAGGTAGGGGCGCTGGTTGCGCGCTGGATCAGCAGGGGTTCGTCGCCGGCTTCATGAGGCGCGCTGTTGGCCAGCACCTCGCGGCAGTCGTCGGTGGCGCGGCCGTAGCCGCGCGAGATCACGCCGACCGGAACGCGGCGCGCCTGAAGGTGCCGCACAATGGCGATCACCGAAGGCGTCTTGCCGGCACCGCCGGCCACCACATTGCCAACCACCAGCACCGGCACCGGCACGCGCTCGCTGCGCAACAGGCCGGCGCGATACAGGCCGCGGCGCAGCGCCGCCAGGACGGCAAAAAGGAGCGAGAGCGGCCACAGCAGCCGCGCGAGCGCGCCGCGTTCCAGCCAGGCGCGCTGCAGGTCCAAGCTATTGCCCGGCGCGGGCCGCCGACTGCGTGGCGAAGGTGATCTGCATGAGGCCGGCGCGGCGCGCGCCCTCCATCACGGTGATCACCGACTGGTGCGCGGCGCTGGCGTCGGCGCTGATGATCACGACACTGTCCTTGCCGCCGCCGGCCGCCGCTCCCAGCGCCGCCGCCACCGTGTCGGCGCTGCGATCGGGCAGGGCGGTCTTGTTGACCATGTAGCGGCCGTCCGAGGACACCGCGACGATGATCTCCTTGGGGTAGTCGCGCTGGGCTTCGACGTCGGCAACCGGCAGGCGCAGCTGCATCTCGGTGAACTTGCTGTAGGTGGTGGACAGCATCAGGAAGATCAGGACCACCAGCAGCACGTCGATGAAGGGGATCAGGTTGATCTCCGGCTCATCGCGCGAGCCGTGGCGAAAGTCCATGGAAGTCTTGCGCTTCACGGCCGCTTCAGCCTCTCAGCACTTCGAGGTGGCGGGCGAAGCGCTCGCTCGCCAGTTCCAGGTTCAGCAGATACTCGTCGACCCGGCTGCGGAAGTAGCGCCAGAAGATCAGGGTGGGGATCGCCACGATCAGGCCGAAGGCGGTGTTGTAGAGCGCGATCGAGATGCCGTGCGCCAGTTGCGCCGGGTTGCCCGAGCCGACAGCGCCGCCGGCCGGCGACTGCGAACCGAAGATCTCGATCATGCCGATGACCGTCCCCAAGAGGCCCAGCAGCGGTGCGGCCGAGGCGATGGTGGCCAGCGCCGCCAGGTAGCGCTCCAGCTTGTGCGCCACGGTGCGGCCGGTGGCCTCCATGGCGGCACGGATGTCGTCGTCGGTCGAGCGGGGGTTGGAATTGAGCGCGCGAAAACCCGCAGCCAGCACTTCACCCAAGGAGGAGTTGCGCTCCAGCTTGGACACCACTTCGGGTGCCGGCACCGCGTTGCGCGACACGTTGATGGCCTCGTCCAGCAGCTTGGGCGGCATCACCCGGGCAGTCTTGAGGGAAGTGAAGCGTTCGATGACGAGCGCCAGCGCCAGCACGGAACACAAGAGCAGGGGCCAGATGGGCCAACCTGCAGCAACTATGATCGAAAACAAGGAGGCCCTCCGGCACTGTAAAGGAATGCAAATGCGCGGCGATTATCCACCGCGTCGCCTTGCATCAGGCAAGCTTCATGCGTGTCGTATTCGACGCACAGAATCTGTTGATAACTTTGTGATTAACTGGCTCGCCGGCACCTGCCAGCCCGCATGCAACGGGCCTTCGATCGGATCGAACGAATTTTGAGCAGTCATTTCTCCAATGGAATCAACAGGTTGCACCAAGATATCGGCCATACGTGCCGTCAAAGTGCTGTGACATCTACTGGGGCGAACCCTTGTGGAAGAGTGGCCTGGTGGGAGCTAGCACTTTGATGATCCCTCATAACGTGTCTGTGCAGCCGGGCCCGCGCGTCTGGGCGGTCGGGGCCTTGTGCCATGCGATCGCGGATGCGCTCGATGCGCGCTTCAATCCGGTCGTGGTGCGGGGCGAGATTTCCGGCTTCTCGCGGGCGGCCAGCGGCCACTGCTATTTTTCCTTGAAGGACGACAGCGGCCAGTTGCGCTGCGCGATGTTCAGGCGCGCGGCCAGCCTGCTGGACTTTCAGCCGCGCGACGGCGACCAGGTCGAGGTGCGCGGCCGCCTTGCGGTGTACGAGCCGCGCGGCGACTTGCAACTGGTGGTCGAGAGCCTGCAGCGGGCCGGGCAGGGGGCGCTGTTCGAGCAGTTCCTGCAGCGCAAGGCGCGCCTGGAAGCGCAGGGCCTGTTCGATCCGGCGCGCAAGCGGCCGCTGCCGGCCATGCCGCGCGCCATCGGCATCGTGACCTCGCTGGGGGCGGCTGCGCTGCATGACGTGGTAAGTGCCTTGCGCCGGCGCGTTCCGCATATCCCGGTGGTACTGGCGCCGGCAGCCGTGCAAGGCGCCGGTGCGCCAGCCGAGCTGGTGCGCGCGCTGCGCGCGCTCTATGTGCTGCAGCAGCCGGAAGTGGACGTGATCCTGCTGGTGCGCGGCGGCGGCTCGATGGAAGATCTCTGGGCCTTCAACGACGAACTGCTGGCCCGCACCATCGTGGAGAGCCCGGTGCCGCTGGTGAGCGGTGTCGGCCACGAGACCGATTTCACCATTGCCGATTTCTGCGCCGACCTGCGCGCCCCTACACCGACGGCAGCGGCAGAACTGGTGTCCGCGCCGCGCGACACCTGGCTGGGTGCGCTGGCGCTGGTCGAAGAGCGCCTGGGCGATGCTCTTGGATCGCGCCTGGACAACCTGGGCCAGCGCCTCGACCAGGCGGCAGCTCGCCTGGGGCGTCCCTCGACCCTGGTCGCTCGGCAGCAACTGGGCTGCGCGCACCTGGCGCAGCGCATGCACTTCGCAGCGCTGTCGAAGCTGGAGCGGCTGGGGCAGGCACAGCGTGCCATGCAGGATGCGCTGCCGAGCGCGCTCGTGCAAGGCTTGTCGGCGCGGCGCCAGCGCCTCGCGCATGCCGATACCCGCCTGCAGTTGCTGGACCCTTCGCTGGTGCTGCAGCGCGGCTATGCTTGGCTGTCCGATGGCGATGGTCATGCGCTGACCAGCGTCGACCAACTCCTGCCCGGCGCCACGGTCAGCGCGCGCCTGGCCGACGGCAGCGCCGATCTGAGCGTGCTCGGCATCGAGCACACGCGGCGTGGTACTACACACGGGGCGCTGGAATAGTTTCTAGAATGCTCCGTCTCTCATCCTCATCAACCAACCCACGAGCAAGAATCATGGAACACGTCCTTCCTCCTCTTCCCTACGCCCTCGACGCGCTCGCGCCCGAATACTCCAAGGAGACGATGGAGTACCACTACGGCAAGCACCACAATGCCTACGTCGTGAACCTGAACAACCTGCAAAAGGGCACCGAGTTCGAGAGCATGACGCTGGAAGAGATCGTCAAGAAGTCCAGCGGCGGCATCTACAACAACGCTGCGCAGATCTGGAACCACACCTTCTTCTGGAACTGCATGAAGCCGCAAGGCGGCGGCGCCCCGAGCGGCGCGCTGGCCAAGGCGATCGATGCCAAGTGGGGCAGCTTCGATGCCTTCAAGGAAGCGTTCGTCAAGTCGGCGGTGGGCAACTTCGGTTCGGGCTGGACGTGGCTGGTGAAGAAGGCCGACGGCAGCGTGGACATCGTCAATACCGGCGCTGCCGGCACGCCGCTGACCACCGCCGATACCGCGCTGCTGACGGTCGACGTCTGGGAGCACGCCTACTACATCGACTACCGCAACCTGCGCCCGAAGTACGTCGAGACCTTCCTGGCGAAGCTGGTCAATTGGGACTTCGCGGCCAAGAACTTCGGCTGATCCCCAGCGCCCAAAAAGAAAACCGGCCTACGCGGCCGGTTTTTTTGTTTTCCGGGCTCCCTTCAGCGAGCCGAGTGGAATGGCGTGCCGCTGAGCTTGAAGCCCTTCTTGATGTTCTTCTTGGCGAACCAGCCCTGGTTCATTTCGAGCACGTAGCGCACCGGCTCTTCGGAGCAATGGTTGTCGGTGCTCTGTGGCTTCATGTCCACCAGATTCACGATGCGGCCGTCATCCGCCACAAAGGCTGCGGTCAGCGGCAGCAGCGTGTTCTTCATCCAGAAGCATTGCGGCGCCGCCTGCTCGAAGACAAAGAGCATGCCCTCGGCCTGCGGCATTTCCTTGCGGTACATGAGACCAATCTGCCTCTCCATTGGGCTGGCCGCCACCTGGGCGTCGATCTGGTACATGCCGGCGGCGATTCGCACCCGCTTCAAATCCAGTTGCGGCTCGCCCTGACCTTGGGCCCAGGCCGCGGGCGCCAGCAAATTGGCTAAAAGAACAAGAGGGAAGAGGAATTTCGATCGAGAAAGCATGGTGGACATATTGATGGCGCGACTCAGCTTAACTCGAAAGGGATGGGCGGCTTTGGCAAGGGCCGGGCCAAAAAAAAGCGCCCGGATGGGCGCTTCTTTTTTGCTGGGGTGGCGAAATTTACTTCGCGCCCGGCATGTCGGGCGTGCCGCCCTGGGTGGTCTTGGCGCGGCCGGGCTTGCGGGTGTCGCGGGTGTCCTTGCGCGCTTCGCCTGAAGCGGCAGCCTTGTCGGCGCCGATGGCGCCGCCTTCCGGCGTCTTGAGAGTGTCGCCACCAGCGGCCTTGACTTGGCCTTGGGGCTTGGAGGCCTTCTTGGCGTCGGCACGCTGTTGCGACTTCGAGTTGGTGTTGCCTTGCTCAGCCGACTGGCCGGAGGGATTTTGCGCGTAGGCGCCAACGGCGAACATGCCGGCGATCATCACTGCGAGTACTTTGCTCATTGCCTAATTCCTCATTAGAAATGGTTTCAAGACGCCTCCCGGTGGGCAGAAGGTTCGCCAATAACGAGGCCCGGACGGCCTTGGTTGACAAACCTCATTTTCCGGTTGCGACTAAAATTCTACGGCTATTTGTTAGCGGGCTGGGGCGATGTGTTGTCCCCAGCCATCACTTTTATCCGGAGCCTTTCCCCTCATGCCCGCATACCAGCACATCAAAGTTCCGACCGAAGGTCAGAAGATCACGGTCAATGCCGACAATTCGCTCAATGTGCCTAACCAGCCGATCATTCCGTTCATCGAGGGAGACGGAACCGGCTTCGACATTACGCCGGTGATGCTCAAGGTGGTCGACGCCGCGGTGGCCAAGGCCTACGGCGGCAAGCGCAAGATCCACTGGATGGAAGTCTATGCCGGCGAGAAGTCGACCAAGGTTTATGGCCCCGACGTCTGGCTCCCCGAGGAAACCCTGCACGCCGTGCGTGACTACGTCGTGTCGATCAAGGGCCCGCTGACGACCCCGGTGGGTGGTGGCATCCGCTCGCTCAACGTCGCGCTGCGCCAGGAACTCGATCTTTACGTCTGCCTGCGCCCGATCCAGTACTTCGAGGGCGTTCCCAGCCCGGTGAAGGAGCCGCACAAGACCAACATGGTGATCTTCCGCGAGAACTCGGAAGACATCTATGCCGGCATCGAATTCGAAGCCGAAAGCGACAAGGCCAAGAAGCTCATCAAGTTCCTGCAGGAAGAATTCGGCGTCAAGAAGATCCGCTTCCCCAACACCTCGGGCATCGGCATCAAGCCGGTTTCGCGCGAAGGCACCGAGCGCCTGGTGCGCAAGGCGATCCAGTACGCCATCGACAACGACAAGCCCAGCGTGACCATCGTCCACAAGGGCAACATCATGAAGTTCACCGAAGGAGGCTTCCGTGACTGGGCCTACGGCCTGGCGGCCAAGGAGTTCGGCGCCGAACTGATCGACGGCGGCCCGTGGATGAAGTTCAAGAACCCCAAGACCGGCAAGGAAATCACGATCAAGGACTCGATCGCCGACGCCTTCCTGCAGCAGATCCTGTTGCGCCCCGCCGAGTACAGCGTGATCGCCACCCTGAACCTGAATGGCGACTACGTGTCCGACGCTCTGGCCGCGCAGGTCGGCGGCATCGGCATTGCCCCGGGCGCCAACCTCTCCGATACCGTGGCCATGTTCGAAGCCACCCACGGCACGGCGCCCAAGTACGCCGGCAAGGACTACGTCAACCCGGGCTCCGAGATCCTCTCGGCCGAGATGATGCTGCGCCACATGGGCTGGAAGGAAGCGGCCGACCTGATCATCAGCTCGATGGAGAAGTCCATCGCCAGCAAGAAGGTCACCTACGACTTCGCCCGCCTGATGGAAGGCGCGACGCAGGTGAGCTGCTCGGGCTTTGGCCAGGTGATGATCGAGAACATGTGATCCGTCTGGCGCTCGGGGCGCCTGTGACGCCCGGGCCCAGCCCCTGTTCCGAAAGGAGCAGGGGCTTTTTCTTGGGTGTCCCGCCAGCCTATCGCTGGCCGTGGCCGTGCGCCGGGCCTGCCTGGCGGTAGTGGTCGGCCAGGGCGTCGCGTCCCCAGTCGCCGTCGAAGTCCCTCCAGACCGAGTGGACGTGGTTGCCGCCCGAGTTGTCGAATTCGATCAGGAACAGATCGCCCTGGAGACGAAAGTAGTAGGGCTTGCCCGGCTCCACTGTGCCGGCCCAGCCGAAGCGCAGTGAAGGCAGGCCGCCGCCTGCCCGCACCCGCGCCAGGCGCGCCTTGGCCAGCGTCGGCTTCAGGTGCTCGGCGAAGGCGCTGACCAGTGCCAGCAACTGGGCCTGCTGCGCGGCTGTCAGCGCGTCGAAGGTGATCCCCTTGGGTTCGGGCGGCGCCGCCTTGGCCGCATTCCCGCTCACGATGTCGCCATAGGGGCGGGTGTCGAAGACCGCAAGGGAGCGCTGCTGTGCAGACAGCGACGCCAACAGGGCGCGGGCACGGTCCTCCTCTTCGCCGAGGATGCGGGTGCCCGCGCGCAGCGACGGCCCGAAGTCGCGCGGCACCCGGGCCGGGTTGGCGCCGAAAAACTGCGGCAAGCTGGCCACGTACTCGTCGCCGCGCAGGGTCCAGTGCAGGGAGAGGTGGTGCCCTTCCAGGCGCCAGCCCCACGGGCGGTCTGCTGCGTTGGGCTCGCCGAACAGCGCGATGGCGTAGTTGCCGGGGTCGCGGTTCAGGCCAAAGGTTTCGAGTTCCCGCAGTGCGATCTCCAGCGCCATGACGGCGCGCACCTTGTCCAGGCCTTGTTCGGTCAGGGCGCTGCGCAGCAGTTCGGTGGCGGCGTTGCGCTGGTCCTCGGACATGTCGCGCCAGGCAATGCCGGCGCGCGTGCGCGGCGTGTAGTGCCAGTCGGTCCTGGCCTCCAGGGTGAAGGGCTGGAGCAATTGATTCCGGGCCGTATTGGGGCTTGCATCGCGCAACCGCAGGGCAGCGGCGGACGCGCCTGGGGCCTGGGAAAGGGCTGGAGCCGGCATGAGCAGGAGCGACGCGGCCGCGGCGAATAGGCGCAGGACCGCCAATGGTTCGGGTGCCATGCAGGAATATACATAGACGGACGCGTTCCCGGGTGTGCGCCTGAAGATCGATTGGTCGTGTCGCCGTTCACAAACACCGGCCCTTGATTTGTCGTCAAGGCGCCACCAATTCGTGTTGGGTCGGCACGGCCTGTGCGTGCTCGATAGAATGATTTTCATGGCTACCCGAATCCCCCCCGTTCCCAAGACGCCGCCGGCCACCAAGCCGGCGCGGGACGACGGCGACTCCGTGGTTCTGGAGCGCCGTCCGCAGAAAACCGCACCGCCCCAGATGTACCAGGTGGTGATGCTGAACGACGACTACACGCCCATGGAGTTCGTGGTCGTCGTGATCCAGGAGTTCTTCAACAAGGACCGGGAGACTGCGACGCAAATCATGCTCAAGATCCACCTGGACGGCCGTGGTGTCTGCGGGGTGTATTCCCGGGACTTGGCCGCCACCAAGGTCAATCAAGTGATGGAAGCCGCGCACCAGGCGGGTCACCCGCTGCAGTGCGTGAGTGAACCGGTTGAATAAGCCGCACTCCAACCCAACTAGCGAATATCTACAGCAAGGCAAAAAGGAAATCACATGATTGCCCAAGAACTGGAAGTCAGCTTGCACATGGCCTTCGTCGAGGCCAGGCAGCAGCGCCACGAGTTCATCACCGTGGAGCACCTGCTGCTCGCTTTGCTGGACAACCCGAGCGCCGCAGAGGTCCTGCGTGCCTGCTCGGCCAACATCGACGACCTGCGCGCGTCGCTCACCAACTTCATCAAGGACAACACGCCCCAGGTGGCGGGTACCGACGATGTCGACACGCAGCCCACGCTGGGCTTCCAGCGCGTGATCCAGCGCGCCATCATGCATGTGCAGTCCACCGGCAACGGCAAGAAGGAAGTCACCGGCGCCAATGTGCTGGTGGCGATCTTCGGGGAGAAGGATTCGCATGCCGTCTACTACCTGCACCAGCAGGGCGTGACGCGGCTGGACGTGGTGAACTTCATCGCCCACGGCATCAAGAAGAGCGATCCGCCCGAGCCCGCCAAGGGCAGCGACAGCGGTGCCGGCGAAGGCGAAGAGGGCAACGGCGAGAAGAACGAGAAGTCGTCTCCGCTCGAGCAGTTCACGCAGAACCTCAACCAGCTGGCCAAGGACGGCAAGATCGACCCGCTGATCGGCCGCGAGTACGAGGTCGAGCGGGTCATCCAGATCCTGTGCCGCCGCCGCAAGAACAACCCGCTGCTGGTGGGCGAGGCAGGCGTGGGCAAGACCGCCATCGCCGAGGGCCTGGCCTGGCGCATCACGCAGAACGAGGTGCCCGAGATCCTGGCCGAGTCCAGCGTCTATTCGCTGGACATGGGCGCGCTGCTGGCCGGCACCAAGTACCGCGGCGACTTCGAGCAGCGCCTGAAGGGCGTGCTCAAGTCCCTCAAGGACAAGCCCAACGCCATCCTGTTCATTGACGAAATCCACACGCTGATCGGCGCGGGCGCGGCCTCGGGCGGCACCTTGGACGCGTCCAACCTGCTCAAGCCGGCGCTCTCCAGCGGCGCGCTCAAGTGCATCGGCGCGACCACCTTCACCGAGTACCGCGGCATCTTCGAGAAGGACGCGGCCTTGTCGCGTCGGTTCCAGAAGGTCGACGTGGTCGAACCCACGGTGGCGGAAACCATCGAGATCCTCAAGGGCCTGAAGTCGCGCTTCGAGGAGCACCACAGCGTCAAGTACGCGGCGGCAGCCCTGCAGGCCGCGGCCGAACTCTCCGCCAAGTACATCAATGACCGACACCTGCCCGACAAGGCGATCGACGTCATCGACGAGGCCGGCGCAGCGCAGCGCATCCTGATCGCCTCCAAGCGCAAGAAGACCATCGGCAAGACCGAGGTGGAGGAAATCGTCGCGAAGATCGCGCGCATTCCCCCGGCCAATGTCAGCAACGACGACCGCGGCAAGCTGCAGACCCTGGAGCGCGACCTCAAGAGCGTGGTGTTCGGACAGGACAAGGCGCTCGAAGTGCTTGCCGCTTCCGTCAAGATGGCGCGCTCGGGCCTGGGCAAGGGCGACAAGCCGATCGGCTCCTTCCTGTTCTCGGGCCCCACCGGCGTCGGCAAGACCGAGGCAGCAAAGCAGCTCGCCTACATCATGGGCATCGAGCTGATCCGCTTCGACATGTCGGAGTACATGGAGCGCCATGCCGTGAGCCGCCTGATCGGCGCGCCCCCGGGCTACGTGGGCTTCGACCAGGGTGGCCTGTTGACCGAGGCGGTCACGAAGAAGCCGCACGCGGTGCTGTTGCTCGACGAGATCGAGAAGGCGCACCCGGACATCTTCAACGTGCTGCTGCAGGTGATGGACCACGGCACGCTGACCGACAACAATGGGCGCAA
>DATILH010000041.1:0-12732 GCA_035476655.1 Variovorax sp. | reverse complement strand
TTTAGCGGATCGGTAGCCCTTTCCTTGCATGCACAGGTTGCGTAGTTCGTCCTGCTCCGCCTTCGGTGTCTTGTTCAGTCGGATCTGATATTCGCATTCAGACATGGCGGTCCGCGCGTCTTCCTCGCTGACTTCTTGTTTGACGTAGCGGGGCGCGGAGGAGCTGCAGGCGACAAGCACCAGTGGCACAGCCATAGCGAAACAGGTGGAGCGAATTGCGCGCATTGAATGAACCAGGAAGTAAATCGACGCTTCCAAGTTATCCCGCAGGGGCGCGCAGAGGCGGGCGTGTTTTCCTCAAAGTTGAGTAGGAAAACAATGCAAAGGTGTGAAGGACTCCGCGCCGTCGAATATCCCGAACCTAGGATAGATTTCGCCGCCGACGAAGCAGCCATTCGAGCACTTCGAACAGTGCCTCGCTCAGCAGCGCCAGCGCGGCTGCCGGAATGGCGCCGGCCAGCAGCAGATCGCGGTCGTTGAGCGCCAGCCCGGTCACGATGCGCTCGCCGAAGCCGCCGGCGCCGATGAAGGCGGCGATGGTCGCGGTGCCGATGGCGATCGAGGTCGCGGTGCGCACGCCGGCGATCAAGGTCGGCAATGCCAGCGGCAGCTGCACCAACTGCAGGTTCTGCCCGCCCGTCATGCCCAGCGCGGTGCCGGCCTGGCGTAGCCCCTCAGGCACTTCGGTCAGGCCTGCCACTGTGTTGCGCATGATCGGCAGCAGTGAGTAGAGCGTGAGCGCGATCAGCGCCGGCACGGTGCCGATCACGCGCAGCAGCGAGATCAGCACCGCCAGCAGCGCCAGCGAGGGAATGGTCTGCAACAGGCCCGCCGCACCCAGCACCAGCGCCCGCAGGCGCAGATGCGGAAAGACCCAGATCCCGAGCGGCACCGCAATCAGGATCGCCGCTCCGACCGACACGGCCACCAGCAACAGGTGCTGACGCGTCAGCCGGGCGAGGTCGGGGCCGAAGAGCTTGGCCATGAAGCCGCGGCTGGCGTCCTGCGCGCCGGCCTGGCCCTGGGCGGCCAGGAAGTCGCGTGCGATCACGTCGAAGGCCACGCCCTTTACTTCGGCTCGCGCGTTCATGGCGATCATGGCGCGCTCGTCGATGCGCCCCTGTAGCGCGATGATGGCTTCCCAAGCCTTGGGAAAGCGCGCCGGCACATCGAGCCGGTACAGGAGCACCGCGTCGTACCGCGGGAAGTAGCCGCGGTCGTCCTGCAGCACCGTGAGACCCAGGTGATCGATCTTGGCATCGGTGGTGTAGATGTCCATCACGTCGATCTGCTGGGCCGCGATGGCGTCGTAGGCCAGGCCGTGGTCCAGCCCGGTGGGCTTGTGCGGCAGGCCATAGCGAGCGGCCAGGCCGACCCAGCCGTCGGCGCGGCCGATGAACTCGTTGGACAGGCCCAGTTTCAACGTAGGGTGGCGCGCGAGGTCGCTCAGGCTTTGGATACCCAGGCGCTTCGCATCGGGGGCGCGCATGGCCAGCGCATAGCCGTTGTTGAAGCCCAGCGCCGGTCCCAGACCCAGGCCCAGCGGCGCAAGCGCGGCCTGCATCTGCTCGCGCGACATGCCGGCCGGGCCCTTCAGGATTTCCAGCGCGATGGTGCCGGTGTATTCGGCATAGAGGTCGATGCTGCCCGAGCGCAGCGCCTCGTAGGTGATGGCAGTGTTGCCCAGGCCCTGGCGCAACTGCGGCGGCGCCGCCAGCGCAGGCGCGGCGCTCTGGGCCAGGATCTCGGCCAGGATGTAGGACTCGGTAAAGCGCTTGGAGCCCACGCGCAGCGGCTCGCTCCCTTGCGCCGCTGCCGGCGCTGCGAGCAGCAGCAGGCCCCACGCGAGCAGGGCGCCGAGCCAGGAGCGGGTGCGGGGCCAAAGCATCGCCGGCAGTGTATCGGTCCTACAAGCGATGGTGTGGCTCGCCGATGCACCGCAGGGCGCGGGCCGGCCACAGTGCGACGATGCAGCATGGCGCCATGAAACTGCCCTCGGTCAACATCGAGAGCTACAGCCTCGAGCTGCGCGACCAGGACGGCTTCGTCGGCGACCAGGCGAGCCAGACGGCCTTTCGCGCGCTGCTGGAGCGCTGGCGGCTGCGCAAGAGAAGGCGCCACGGCAAGGACCCGTTGGGGTTGGTGCCAAGTGGGCAGATCGAAAAGAAGGAGCTCGACCTGCACCTGGACCAGGGCCGTGCCACCGAGGCCACCGATCTGGTGCACGTCGCGATCGAGGAATTTGCCATCGGCCTCACCGCGGTGATTCGGCGCTATGTGCGCCAGAAGTCCTGGCGCAAGGTGCAGCGCATCGTGATTGGGGGCGGCTTCCCGGGCAGCGGCGTCGGCGAGCGCGCGCTGCTGCAGGCCGCGGCCATGCTGGACCATGCGGGCAGTTCCGTGGAACTGGCGCGCCTGTGCCACGAGGTGGACGACGGCGGCCTGATCGGCTGGGTGCACCTGGCGCCGCCGCCGCTGATCGAGGAGTACGCAGCCATCCTGGCGGTAGACCTGGGCGGCACCAACGTACGCTGCGGCATTGTCGAGGTGCGCCGGGCCAAGGCGCGGGATCTGTCGCGCGCCCGCGTGCTGCGGCGCCACAAGTGGCGCCATGCCGACGAGGCGCCGCCGCGCGAGCTGCTGCTGCAAGGCATCGCCGACATGCTGCACGAGCTGATCGCCGATGCGCGCAAGAAACGCATCGCGCTGGCCCCCTTCGTTGGTGTCGGCTGCCCGGGCCTGATCCGCGAGGACGGCTCGATCGCGCGCGGCGCGCAGAACATGCCGGGCGACTGGGCCAGCGGCACCTTCCACCTGCCGAGCGCCCTGGCCGCGCTGCTGCCCAGCATCGCCGAGCACGACGCGCTGGTGCTGCTGCACAACGACGCAGTGGTGCAGGGCCTGAGCGAACTGCCCTTCATGCAGGACGTGAAGCACTGGGCGGTGCTGACCATCGGCACGGGGCTGGGCAACGCCAGCTTCACCAATCGCAAGCGGTTCTAGACCTGGAACGCGATGGTCAGCAGCAGCCCCTCTGCCAGGTCGCGCGCGAGGCTCGGGTGGCGCGCCTTATAGGTGTCGCCGGCCGAGGCGGCGGTCTCGATCCACTGCACCAGCCAGTTGATCTCCCGCGTGTCGTAGAAGACGACGGCCGCCTCGTGGTTCAGCAGCAGGCTGCGGCCATCGAGGTTGATGCTCCCGCAGATGGCCAGGCTGTCGTCCAGCACCACCGCCTTGGCATGCGCCATGAAGGGCAGCATGCGAAAGATGACGCCGGCCCGCGCCAGGTCGCGCATGGCGCGGGCGCGCACGAAATCGGCCAGCAGGTGGTTGGACACTTGCGGAATGGCGATGGTGACCTGCACGCCGCGCCGTGCCGCCAGCCGCAGGGCGTCGCGCAGCCCGTCGCCCGGCACGAAGTAGGGCGTGATCGCCAGTAGCCGGTGCTCGGCGCGAAAGCAGGCATCGATCAGCAGCGACTGGGCGGTGTCCTCGGTCTGGTCGGGCCCGCTAGGCAGGTACTGGGCCAGGCTGCTGCCGCGCGGCTGCGTCACGTTGGGAATGCCGCGCGGCTTGCGCCCGCGCACCGAGGCCCAGTCGTGCGAGAACTGGCGCGCCGCGGCTGCCGCGACGTTGCCATGCAGATCGAAGGAGAGGTCGAGCCAGGGTGAGGGATGGGCCTCGTTGCCGCAGAAGTATTCGCCCGCCAGGTTGCGCCCGCCCGCCCACAGCCACTGGTCGTCGGCAATCGCCAGCTTGCGGTGGTTGCGCAGGTTGCGCGGGCCGCTGCGGCGCAGGCTGAACAGGGGCCGGAACACCGCCACGTCGCCGCCGGCCTCGCGCAGCGCATCGACGTGCTTGCGCGGCATGGTCAGCGCGCCGAAGCCGTCGAGCAGCACCCGCACCTTCACGCCTTCCCTGGCGCGTCGCGTCAGCCGGGTCATCACCTCCAGGCCGAAGGCGTCGGTGCCGATGATGAAGGTGCCCACATCCAGCCGCTCGCGCGCGCCTTCGATCACCTGCCACAGGGCGTCGCGGGCGGCGGCGCCGTCGGCGTGCATGCGGATGGCACAGGGGCTGGGCGGCGCCAGGCCGAAGCTCTCGATCAGTTCGGCCGCCCAGTGCACGGCCGGCGCCGCGCGCGGGGACCGCGGCGAGCCCGCCGGCCGCAGCTTGCGCTGGCCGAACAGCAGGTAGATCGGCAGCATCAGGTAAGGCAGCAGCACCAGCGCCATCACCCAGGCGATGGCGGTGGTGGGGGCGCGGTGCTGGCGCTGCGCGCGGGTCGTCAGCACGTAGACCAGCAGGGCGACGGCGACGACGAGAAAGTGCTGGGAGGGGGAGGGCAGCCAGTCGAACCAGGATTCCTCCATGGTGGCAGGCCCCTTGTTCTTCAGCGCTGCAGGAAGGCCGGCACGCCGCGTCCCTGCAAGGCCAGGAAGCGCATCATCGGATCGACCGCCGCGCGCACCGCCGGCCGTGCGTCGACGCGCTCGCGCCAGGCCACCAGGCGCGGGGTCGTCTCGCTCATTCCGGCGCCCTTGCGGTCGGCAAACACATGCGCCATGTAGAAGGCGATGTCGGCGTAGGAGTATGGGCCGGCGAGATAGTCGCGCCCGTCCAGCAGTTGCTCGAGCTTGTCGTAGATGCCGGCGCAAGCCTCGCACGCGGCCCGCGCCGGAGCGCTTTGCATGTCGTGCTGCAGGCCGAAGAGGCGATAAACGTGCGGGAAGAAGACCTCGTCCGATTGCAGCTCGAGCTGGCGCGCCCGTGCGCGCGCGGCCACGTCGCGCGGCCACAGCGGCGGCTCGGGGTAGCGGTCTTCCAGGTACTCGAAGATCTGGGTCGAGTCGAAGAGCTCGACCTCGTCGTCGATCAGCACCGGAACCTGCGCCTTCGGGTTGACGCGCAGCACATCGGGGTGCTTGGGCAGGTAGTTGTCGTCGCGATCGAAGGGGACCATGACCAGTTCGAAGGCCAGGTCCTTTTCGAGCGCCGCGATTTGCGCCTTGGCGCCGAACAGGCTGAGAGGGCCGGAGAAGAGAATAGTTCTCATGGCCCTAGTTCATCATGATTGCGCGCTCAGGTCGAGCCCCAGACCTCCTGAGCGGTCTCCACCACCAGGCGCAGCTTGGCGCGCTGCGCCTCGACCGCGATGTTGTTGCCGTGCACCGTGCTGGAGAAGCCGCATTGGGGCGACAGCGCGAGCTGCTCCAGCGGGGCGTACTTGGTGGCGTCCTCGATGCGCCGCTTGAGCTCGTCCTTGTCTTCCATGTCGCCGAACTTGGTGGTCACCAGGCCCAGCACCACGGTCTTGCCCTTGGGCAGGTAGCGCAGCGGCTTGAAGTCGCCCGAGCGGGCGTCGTCGTATTCCATGAAGTAGGCGTCCAGGTCCATCTCCTTCAAGAGGGCCTCGGCCACCGGCTCGTAGTTGCCGGCCGCCGCATGGGTGCTCTTGAAGTTGCCGCGGCACAGGTGCATGGCCAGCAGCATGCCCGGGGGCTTCTGCGCCACCACCTTGTTGATGAACTTGGCGTAGCGGTGCGGCAGCTCGTTCGGGTCGTCGCCGCGCTGGCGGGCCGCCTCGCGCAGGTGCTCGTCGCACAGGTAGGCCAGGTTGGTGTCGTCCATCTGCACGTAGGTGCAGCCGGCAGCGGCCAGCGAGCGCAGTTCGTCGCCGTAGGCCTTGGCCACGTCGTCGTAGAAGTCAGGCTCGAGTTCCGGGTAGGCGGTCTTGCTGATGCCGGCGCGGCCGCCGCGGAAGTGCAGCATGGTGGGCGAAGGGATGGTCACCTTGGCCGTGTTGCCCTTGGAGACCTGGCTCTTCAGGTACTGGAAGTCCGCCAGCTGGATGTTCTTGGCGTGGCGCACCTTGTCGATCACCCGCATCACCGGCGGCGCCAGTTCCTCGGTGCCGTCGGGCTTCCTGATGGTGACCGGGATGTCGGTCTGTACACCGCCCAGCTGATCCAGAAAGTCGATGTGGAAGTAGGTGCGGCGGAACTCGCCGTCGGTGATGCTCTTGAGGCCGATGTCCTCCTGGACCTTCACGATCTCGCTGATGGCCTTGTCTTCGACTTCGCGAAGTTGCTCGGCGCTGATTTCGCCGTTGGCCTTCTTCTCGCGCGCCTCCAGCAGGTACTTGGGGCGCAGGAAGCTGCCGACATGGTCGAAGCGGGCGGGCAGGTGGGCGTGCTGGGACATGAGTGAACTCCGTGCAGGCTGGAAATGAAGGAAGAAAACGATCGTATACGGACTGTGAACGGTGTTGATGTATACATCAAGCTAGGTGATTACCCCGAAATAGCGCTTTATTTCTGGACTTCACGTCTCCAATGTATACATTGTGTATCCATGAACGCCGCCGCAAGTTCTTCTTTTCCGCTGAACACCTGGTATGCCGCCGCCTACGACGTCGAGGTCAGGCACGCGCTGCTGGCGCGCACCGTCTGCAAGCAGAAGCTGGTGCTTTTTCGTCGCACCGACGGCCAGGTTGCCGCGCTGGAAGATGCCTGCTGGCATCGGCTGATGCCCTTGTCCCTGGGCCGGCTGGAAGGCGACGAACTGGTTTGCGGCTACCACGGCCTGGTCTACAACAGCCAGGGCCGCTGCACCCACATGCCCAGCCAGGAGACGCTCAACCCTTCCGCCTGCGTGCGCAGCTTTCCGGTGGTGGAGAAGCACCGCTTCGTCTGGATCTGGCCGGGCGATCCGGCCAAGGCCGACCCGGCGCTGGTGCCCGACATGCACTGGAACGACGACCCGGCCTGGGCCGGCGACGGCAAGATGATCCGCGTGGCCTGCGACTACCGCCTGGTGGTCGACAACCTCATGGACCTGACGCACGAGACCTTCGTGCACGGCTCCTCCATCGGCAACCGCGCGGTGGCCGAGGCGCCCTTTGTCGCCACCCACGGCGACCGCTCCGCCACCGTCACCCGCTGGATGGAAGGCATCGAGGCGCCGCCCTTCTGGGCCGCGCAGATCCGCCATGCGCGCGGCTACCAGGGCCCGGTGGATCGCTGGCAGATCATCCGCTTCGAGGCGCCCTGCACGGTGAACATCGATGTCGGCGTGGCGCCGGCCGGTAGCGGCGCGGTGCCGACCACGGATTCGTCCGGCGATCGCAGCGGCGGCGTCAATGGCTACGTGCTCAACACCATCACGCCCGAGACCGACAAGACCTGCCTGTACTTCTGGGCCTTCGCACGCAACTATTGCCTGGGTGAGCAGCGCCTGACGCACGAGTTGCGCGAAGGCGTGGCCGGCATCTTCCGCGAGGACGAACTGGTGCTGGAGGCACAGCAGCGCGCGATGGACGAGCGGCCCGACCACACCTTCTACAACCTCAACATCGACGCCGGCTCGATGTGGGCGCGCCGGCTGATCGACCAGATGATCGAGCGGGAGCGCCCGCGCATGCCCACCATCCCGATCCAGCCGGCATCGCCGCAGCGGAGCGCAGCATGAGCGCAGTGCCCGCGCCCGGCGCTGCCGAGCCCGCCGGCTCGCAGGCCGTCAAGGCGCAACTGCGCCTGCGCGAAATGATCCTGGCTGGCCAGTTGGACAGCGGCGCGCGCATTGCCGAAGTGGCGATTTCCGAGATGCTCGGCGTCTCGCGCACGCCGGTGCGCAGCGCGCTGATGCGGCTGGAGCAGGAGGGCCTGCTGGAAGCCCTGCCCAACGGGGGCTACGCGGTGCGTACCTTCTCCGAACGCGACGTCTCCGACGCGATCGAGTTGCGCGGCACCCTCGAGGGCCTGGCCGCGCGGCTGGCCGCCGAGCGCGGTGCACCGCCGATGGTGCTGCGCGAGGCGCGTGCCTGCCTCGCCCGCATCGACGAACTGCTGCGCGAGCCGGCGCTCGACGATGCCGCCTTCTCGCGCTACGTGGAGTTCAACGGGCAATTCCATGCGCTCCTGTCAGAGCTCTCCGGCAGCACGGTCATCTCCCAGCAACTGGAGCGGGTGGTGAACCTGCCCTTTGCCTCACCCTCGGGCTTCGTGGTGGTGCAGGCCAACTCGCCGGCCGCGCGCGACATGCTGGTGATCGCCCAGGACCAGCACTGGCAGGTGCTCGATGCCATCGAGGCGCGCGAAGGCTCGCGTGCCGAGGCGCTGATGCGCGAGCACAGCCGCATCGCGCAGCGCAACCTGCGCGAGGTGCTGCACGGCGCCGCGCACCATCCCTTGCCGGGCGTGCAACTGATCCGCCGCCGCAACTAGTTCGATCATGAAAAGCGAGACCCATTGGATGCCGGCGCGCATCGCGGCAATGCGCGAGCTGACGCCCACCGTGCGCGAGTTCGAGATCCGTCCGGAGTCGGGCCCGGCCACGCCCCACGAGCCTGGCGCACACCTGCAGGTGCAGGTGCTGGCGGGGCGCATGCAGACACGTTCCTACTCGCTCGTCGGCGAGCCGGATGGCCAGTGCTGGCGCATCGCGGTCAAGCGCATGGACGACGGCCGCGGCGGCTCCCTGGCCATGTGGCGGCTGGCCGTCGGCGACCGGCTGCTGGTGAGCGAGCCGCAGAGCCATTTTGCGCTGGACCTGTCGGCGCCGGCCTACCTGGTCGTGGCCGGCGGCATCGGCATCACGCCGCTGGTG
Source organism: Variovorax sp. (assembly GCA_035476655.1). Taxonomy (GTDB): domain Bacteria; phylum Pseudomonadota; class Gammaproteobacteria; order Burkholderiales; family Burkholderiaceae_C; genus Variovorax. The sequence goes on along the minus strand of DATILH010000041.1, from coordinate 4,125 downwards.
TTCATGGCGCAGCGGCTCGCGGCATGGGCGCAGCGCAGCGGCGCGCAGGTACGCATGTTGTACGGCGTGCGCAGCGAGCAGGAACTGGCCTACCTGCCGCAGTTGCAGGCGGCGCTGGGCGAGCGGCTTCAGGTCCACGTCGGAAATACGCCGATCGACTTTGCCGCCGAGATCGCGGCATTGCCCGCGGCCGCGCAGCTCTACACCTGCGGCCCGGTGCCGATGCTGGAAGCCGTCAAGCGCGCCTGGCATGAGGCCCGTCGCGCCCCGGCTGAGCTGCGCTTCGAAACCTTTGGCAGCAGCGGCCGCCTGCCCACCCAGGCTTTCACGGTACGCATCCCGCGTCACGACCTCGTGATCGAGGTGCCGGCCAACAGCACGCTGCTCGAAGCGCTGGAGGCGGCCGACGTGCAGACCCTGTGGGACTGCCGGCGCGGCGAATGCGGACTGTGCACGCTGGACGTGCTGGCGGTGGATGGCGAGATCGACCATCGCGACGTCTTCCTCGGCGAGCATGAGAAGAAAGCCAATACGCGCATCTGCAGTTGCGTGTCGCGCGCGGTCGGCACCATCTCCATCGATTCAGCCTATCGGCCCGATAGTTGAGGCATCCCTGTCGCTTGCGCGATGATCGCGCGCCTCATTCATTGAACGCGCAACAAAGCGAGTCGGATTTCGCCGCTTAGGGGATAGCGGCGGGCCGCAACTGTTGCAAATTGTTGAAAATGGGCGAGCTTCGGACCCGTCCCTCTCACAAAGGAGAAAACATGAAACGCCGTCATCTCATCCAGGCCACCGGCCTGACCGCACTCGCGTTGGCCTCGACGCTGGCGCTGGCGCAGACCACCCCCTTCAAGATCGGCCTGGTGCTGCCCATGACCGGTCAGCAGGCCAGCACCGGGCGGCAGATCGAGGCGGCGGCGCGCCTGTACATGGCGCAGAACGGCGACACGGTGGCCGGTCGCAAGGTCGAGCTGATCGTCAAGGACGACACCAGCCTGCCCGACGTGACCAAGCGCCTGGCGCAGGAACTCATCGTCAACGACAAGGTGGACGTGCTGGCCGGCTTCGGCATCACACCCTCGGCCATGGCCACCGCGCCGCTGGCCACGCAGTCGAAGACGCCGATGGTCGTGATGGCGGCCGCCACCTCGGCCATCACCAATGCCTCGCCCTATATCGTTCGCTCCAGCTTCACGCTGCCGCAGGTCTCGGTGGCGATGGGCGACTGGGCGCCCAAGAACGGCGTGAAGACGGTGGTGACCCTGGTCACCGACTACGGCCCGGGCAACGACGCCGAGAAGTTCTTCAGCGAGCGCTTCACGCTCAACGGCGGCAAGGTGATCGAGAAGCTGCGCGTGCCGCTGCGCAACCCGGACTTCTCGCCCTTCCTGCAGAAGGTGCGTGACGCCAAGCCGGACGCGCTCTTCGTCTTCGTGCCCTCGGGCGCCGGCGCGGCGGTGATGAAGCAGTTCGTCGAGCGCGGCATGGACAAGGCCGGCATCCGCCTGATCGCCACCGGCGACGTGACGGACGACGACCAGCTCAACGACATGGGCGACGGCGCGCTGGGCGTGGTCACCACCCACCACTACTCGGCCGATCACAACTCGCCGGCCAACAAGAAGTTCGTCGATGCCTTCCAGAAGGCCAACAAGAACATGCGCCCCAACTTCATGGGCATCGGCGGCTACGACGGCATGCGCGTGATCTACGAAGCGCTCAAGACCACCAAGGGCAAGGGCGGCGGCGATGCGCTGCTGGCCGCCATGAAGGGCCAGATCTTCGAAAGCCCGCGCGGCCCGGTGCTGATCGACGCGCAAACGCGCGACATCGTGCAGGACGTGTACCTGCGCAAGGTCGAGAAGAAGAGCGGACAGCTCTACAACGTGGAGTTCGATGTCATCAAGGCCGTCAAGGACCCGGGCAAGGAAAAGTAAGCAGGCGACGACGAAGCTTCGACAGCAGACATGCTCACCATTCTTTTTGACGGCATTGCCTACGGCATGCTGCTGTTCGTCCTCGCGGTCGGCCTGGCCGTGACGCTGGGTCTGATGAACTTCATCAACCTGGCGCACGGCGCCTTCGCCATGGCCGGCGGCTACCTGACGGTGTATGCGATGCACAAGCTCGGCGTGCCCTTCCTGGCCTGCCTGCCGCTTGCCTTCGTCATCGTCGGCCTGCTCGGCGCGCTGCTGGAGCGCACGCTCTACCGCCCGATGTACGGCAAGCCGCATCTGGACCAGGTGCTGTTCTCGATCGGCCTGGCCTTCATGGCGGTGGCTGCGGTCGACTACTTCGTCGGTTCCTCGCAGCAGAACATCCACCTGCCCGAGTGGCTGCGGGGCCGCAGCGAGATCGGGGAGGGCGCCCTGCTGCTGGGAATGGGGCACTACCGCCTGTTCATCATCGCGGTGTGCGCGGTGCTCACGGTGGTGTTGCAGCTCATCCTGTCGCGCACCCGCTTCGGCAGCCGGCTGCGCGCCGCGGTCGACGACCCGCGCGTGGCCTCGGGCCTGGGCATCAACGTCAACGTGGTGTTCCTGCTGACCTTCGCGGTGGGCTCCGGCCTGGCCGGCCTGGGTGGGGCGCTGGGCGCTGAGATCCTGGGCCTGGATCCGACCTTCCCGCTGAAGTACATGATCTATTTCCTGATCGTGGTCTCGGTCGGCGGCACCTCCTCCATCACCGGGCCGCTGCTGGCTGCGCTGCTGCTGGGCGTTGCCGACGTGGCGGGCAAGTACTTCATTCCCAAGATGGGTGCCTTCACCGTCTACCTTCTGATGATCGTCATCCTCCTGTGGCGTCCGCAGGGCCTGTTCACGCGCAAGGGAGCCAAGTGATGCCTTCGTCTCCCCTGCAATCGGCACTGCTGCGCCAGGCGCGCTGGCGCCCCTGGGAGTTCGTGCTGTGGGCCCTGGCCCTCGCGCTGCCGCTCTTGATGCCCTCGCATGCGCTCATGATCAACGAGATCGCCATCGTCGCGCTGTTCGCGATGTCGCTCGACTTGATCCTGGGCTACACCGGCATCGTCTCGCTGGGGCATGCCGCCTTCTTCGGCTTCGGCGCCTACGCCGCGGCGCTGTTCGCCAAGCATGTGATGCCCGATCCGACCGTGGGCCTGCTGGTGGCCATCGTGTTGACCGCGCTGCTGGGCGCGCTCGCCAGCATCACCATCCTGCGCGGCACCGACCTGACGCGCCTGATGGTGACCTTGGGCACCGCGCTGCTGCTGCTGGAACTGGCCAACAAAATGGACTGGCTGACCGGCGGCGCCGACGGCCTGCAGGGCGTGGTGATGGGGCCGGTGCTGGGCCTGTTCGAATTCGACCTGTTCGGCCGTGTGGCGGCCTGGTATTCGATCTCGGTGGCGCTGCTGCTCTTCTTGCTGATGCGCCGCATCGTGCATTCGCCCTTCGGCGCGACGCTGAAGGCGATCCGCGACAACCGGCTGCGCGCCATGGCCATCGGCATCCCGGTGGTTTCGCGGCTGGCGGTGATCTACACCATCGCCGCGGCGGTGGCCGGCGCCGCCGGCGCGTTGCTGGCGCAGACCACCGGCTTCGCCTCGCTCGACGTGCTGGCCTTCGACCGCTCGGCCGACGTGATGCTGATGCTGGTGATCGGCGGCGTAGGCTGGCTCTACGGCGGCGTGGCCGGCGCCATCGTGTTCAAGGTGCTGCAGGACTGGCTGTCGGCCGTGACGCCGCAGTACTGGATGTTCTGGATCGGCCTCCTGCTGGTGCTGCTGGTGCTGGTGGGGCGCGATCGGCTCCTGCGTCCCTGGACCTGGATCGGTTCCCGCAAGTCGGGAGCGAAGGCATGAGTGCACCTGTTCTTTCCGCCAGCGGCCTGGTGATGCGCTTCGGCGGCATCACCGCCACCAACAACGTCTCGCTGCAACTGCGCCAGGGCGCACGCCATGCGCTGATCGGCCCCAACGGCGCTGGCAAGACCACCCTGATCAACCTGCTGACCGGCGTCCTGACGCCCACCGAGGGACGCATCGAGCTGCTGGGCCAGGACATCACCCGCCTGGCGCCTCACCTGCGGGTGGCGCGCGGCATGGTGCGCACCTTCCAGATCAACCAGCTCTTTGCGTCCATGACGCCGCTGGAGACGCTG
>DATILH010000040.1:0-40797 GCA_035476655.1 Variovorax sp. | reverse complement strand
CACGTCGTCGAAGTCGTTGTGCTGCCAAGCCAGTTGCGCCTGCGGCTCCAGGCTCCAGCGCTCGGTCAGCGCAAACGCCTTGCCGCCTTCCACCGAGGCCATGAAGCCGCTGGCCTTGCCCGAGACGCTGGGGTTGCCGTTCGGCCGGATCTCGTAGCGGTGGCTGGCGCCTTGCAGCACGCTGTCGAAGTACCAGCCGCTGGCATCCATCCAGGTCGCGTAGGCGCCCAGGAAACGCGAGCGCAGGTCGTTGCTGCCCACATCTGCGTTGACGCCGCGCGCATTGCCGCTGACGTCGGCCTTGCCGTCCAGATAGCCGACGTAGACACCCGCGCGCCACGCGTTCATCTCCAGGAGGTCGGTGCCCGCCTGCAGCCCGCTCACGCGCAGGTCCGCCCGGGCCTGCGCGACGCCGGAGGCCTCGATGCCGAGGTCCGAGTACACGAAGCGCCCCCAGGCCCGGCGCGTGCCCGCTTCGGCCAGGCCCGAAGAGGACTGCGTCGTGCCGGTGGTCCAGGTGCCCGGTACTTCATCGCCCATGCGACGATGCAGGTTGCCCATCATCGCCAGATCGGCCTGGCGCACCTGCGCGGGCAGGGCCGCCAGCAGGGGCACCTCGGCCCGGAAGGTTGGCACTCGAACGGGTGACGACGGCTGCCCAGGCGGGGCCACATCCGTCGTGGAGCGCAGGTACCAGTTCTCGCCGGCGCCCTGCGCGTCGGCGGCATGGAGCCCGTATTCGAAGGCGCCGGCATCCACGTGTCCACCGGCCAGGGCGAAGGCGTTCCTGGTGGTCTGGGCGGTGGTGGTGGCGCCGTTTCGCGCGCTGATGACCTCGATGCCGTCGCCTGTGGTCAGCGCGCCGAGCCCGTCCAGATTTGCAATCTGCACGCTGGTGCTGCCGCTCGCCATGGCGGTGGCCCCGTCGAGCACCAGCCTGTCGCTCGCGGGCATGCCTGTGCCCAGCCTGAGGATGCCGGCATTGCCCACATAGGCGCCGTTGACCGTAAGCGTGCTGCCCGCGGTGGCGCTGGCAAGGCTGACCGTGCCGCTGTTGCTCAATGCCGCCACGCGCTGGCTGAAGCCGCCGGCGTCGAGCGTGGCGCCTGCGGCCACCGTGTGGACCGACGCCGCGCTGAACGCGTTGGCTGCGCCGGCGCGCAAGGTGCCCGCGGCCACGACGGTGGCGCCGGCGTAGGTGTTGGCGCCCGCGAGCACCAGGGTGCCGCTGCCGCTCTTGGTGAGGGCCCCGCTGCCGGAGATAGCGCCCGAGAGCGTTTCGGTGAACGCCCCGGTGTCGATGACGGGATCGCTGGTGCCGGTGAGCACCACGGCATTGGCCAGGTTCAAGCCATCGCCGGAAAAGCCCAGCGTGGTGCCTTCGTCCATGGCCAGCGTGCCGCTGCCCAGCGCAGTGTCGTGGCCGACGTTGATCTGGCCGCCCTTGAGCATCGTGCCGCCGCTGTACGTGCTGGCACCGGTCAGGGTCAGCACGCCGCCGCCCAGCTTGGTGACGGTGCCGCTCCCGCTGATGGCGCCGCTGTAGCTCAGTGCGTTGCTGCGGTTGAAGACCAGCGCTGCGTTGTTGTTCACATCGCCCACGATGCTGCCTGTCGTACCGCCGTTGCCCAGTTGGACTGTGCCGCCGGAGATGGTCGTGCCGCCGGAGTAGGTGTTGTCGGCCGCCAGGACCAGCGTACCAAGCCCGGTCTTGAGGAGCGCGCCAGTACCCTCCAGGGCGCCCGCATGCGTCAAGGCTCCCGACTGCGTCTCGATGGTTCCGCCTGGCGCATCGAGCGTTGTCCCGCGCGCCATGGCGATGTCGCCATGGGTCCTGAGGGCGCCGCCATTGAAGCGCAACGGCCCGGCAGCGGCACCCAGGTTCGTGTCGCTCGAGATCTCCAGCGTGCCGCCGGAGATCGTGGTGCCGCCCGTATAGCTGTTGGCCCCGGTCAGCACCAGCGTGCCCAGGTCGGTCTTGTCGATCCCGCCAGTGCCGGCCAGTTCTGTCGAGATGGTGGCCACGTAGCCGGCGCCTGGCGCGGTGCCATCGCCGACTCGCAGCACATTGCTGCCGGCCGCCAGCGTGATCGGCGCACCCTGCAACACATAGCCGCTGGCGGCGAACTGCATGCCACCGGAGACCACCGCGCCCAGGCTGTTGTCGACCGTGACCGTGCCGGGCGCTCCCGCGAAGACTGCAAAGATGCCTGCCGTGTAGGGACCATTGGCGACACCGGTGGTGTGCGCCCAGTTGTCGTTTCCGGCTGCGGCCTGCCAGACGCCATCGCCACCATCGATCCTGAAGTTGTTGCGCGGCGTGGTGCCACCGTCCCAAAAGTCCAGCGCCACGCCCGCCACGTTGAGCAGATGCACCTGCCCGGTGATGGCAGTCAGGACGGAGTTCACACTGCCCGCGGGCTGCGTACCCAGGGCAAGGCCGTTGTCGAACAGCGTGTCGCCGTAGCTGAACAGCCGGTACAGGCCTGGGCCGAAGGTGCTGCCGGCCAAGGCGCTGACGTTGAGCGTGCCATCCAGCGTCAGGTTGCCACCCACCACGGTCAGGTCGTTGATGGGGCCGCCGATCAGGCCGCCCCGCCCAAACTCGTAGTTGAGCACCGACGCGCCGGCGAGCGACAGATTGCCGTTGATGGTCAGCGTGCCGGGGGAGTTGCCAGGTGCCAGCACGCCATCGCCGATGGAAACGCTGCCGTCGAAGGTGCCGGTTCCTCCCAGGGTGCCTCCATTGGAAACGGTCATCGTGCCGGCGCCGTTGCCCAGCACGCCGTTGACCCACAGGGTGCCATTCGTCACGGAGGTGCTTCCCGAAAAGGCAGCACTGTTCCCGCTGAGGGTGGTGGTCCCGCTGCCGGCCTGCGACAGCACGCCCGAGCCGCTGATTGCGCCCGCGAAGCTCAGATCGTTGCTGCGGTTGAAGACGAGCGCGCCGCTGTTGGCCACGTCGCCCACGATGCTGCCCGACGTGCCGCCAAGGCCCAGTTGCAGGGTGCCCGCCGCGATGGTGGTGCCACCCGTGTAGCTGCTGTCGCCGGAGAGGATCAGGGTACCGCCCCTCAGCTTCTGCAAGTTGCCGCTGCCGCTGATGGCGCCATCGAAGGTGATGAGGTTCGTGCGCGCAAACGCGAGCGTTCCATCGTTGATGACGCTCCCGACAATGCTCCCCGTGAAGGTGTCATTGCCAACCTGCAGCGTCCCGGCATTGATCCTGGTTCCACCGCCATAGGTATTGGCCTCGCTCAGCACGAGCGTGCCGCCCCCGGTCTTGGTCAACGCGCCGCTGCCGGCGATCACGCCGCCGTAGTTCAGCGTGGTGCCGGCCTGCGTCTCGAAGGTGCCGCCGCCAACCCCGAGCGCTGCCTGCCGGCTGGTCGAGAAACTGGTCGTGGTGCGCAAGGCGCCAGCGTTGAAGGACAGCGCTCCCGACGCATCACCCAGGTTGGCATCGCTGGCGATCTGCAGCACGCCGCCGCCAAGGGTAGTGCCGCCTGTGTAGGTGTTGTTGCCGCTGAGCACGGTGGTGCCGCCCAGGGCGACGACCTGTCCCGCACCGGCGACCTGGGGCGCGAAGGAATAGGCGCCGCCGGTATCGCTGTGATTGAAGACGATGCGGCCCGCACCCGCGCCAAAGGTCACGACCAGCGGTAGCGGCGATAGTGGTGACAAGGTACCGGGCGCAGCGGGTGGCGTACCTTCGGCAGCACCGATGTTGAGCACGCCAGTGGTGCCCGCACCCTGTGCAATCGCGACACTCCGTGCGATGGCCTGGCCACCGTCGGCCAGCGTGAGGCTGCCGACGGCGCCGTTCACGCCGACCGTCAAGGCTTCGCTGTTGAGCCAGGTCGAGCCCGCTCCGGTGACCAGGACGTCGCCGATCGCGTTCGGGTTGTTCGCGATGCGGCCACCGTCATTGCTGACCGTGGCCCCCGCGGCAATGGTCAGGCGGCCCCGGCCGTTGAAGCCCACGTCCATCTCGCCCGGCATTTGGATCCTGGACCCGGAGCCCGTGACCGTCACCTCGCCCAGGCCCAGCGCGTTTTGGCCGATGCGCGTGCCGAAGATGGTCGACATTCTCACCAGGCCGCCGTCGGAAATCAGCAGGATTCCATGCCCCGACTGACCGACCTGGAGTTCACCGTTGAGGTTTTCCCAGATGGAGTCGACGCCAGTCACCGTGACCGACCCCACGCTTCCGAGAAGGCGCCCGAGGCTGCCAGCCGGCGAGTTGCCGGGAGTCCTGCTCACCACGCTCCCGCCGTTCTGGATGATCAGGCTGCCTTGGCCGGCGACGCCGATTGAGAGCTCCTCCCCCACGATCCAGGGGCTCGGTTGGGCGGTGCTCGGCACTGTGACCGTCTGGCCGAAATCGATCACGACCGCCTGGGCGTGCGCGCCTTGCTGCGCAAGAACAGGCAGCATGGAAGCTGCAACGGTGGGCAGCCACCGCGATGGGCGAGCGGCGCAGAACGCGTGGCCAGGCTGGCGCATTTGCTGCTAGCCCGGCACGTCGTTCACTTGCTCATTGAACGATGGCAGGCCCAGGTCCTTCGAAAGCGCGTTCCGCTCTTCACTGTTGGCAGTGGCGGCAGAAGTCATGGCGTTGCCCTCCTCAAAGTCCGAAGAAAGAAACAAGGTGAGAAGCGAACGAGCAGCGAAATGATGCTGCAACGCTGGGCTCAACGCAACAAGGCGTCGAGGAAGGCGTGAAGTCCAGCTGGCCTGTCAAGGGCCGCTCAAGCAAGCGCTTCACGCGCGCCCCCTATGGGGATCGAGGCCGGCTCGTCGATGAGCTCGCCGGCGCGCCGCATGTCGGCTTCGTAGGTTCGCGCCGCGAAGCCGAAGGCCAGCGGGGCCAGCAGGCCCAACGCAGGAATGGCCGTCAACGCAGCCGTCAGTCCCCAGGCGTCCGACAACATGCCTGCGATGAAGGGCCCCGCAGCCAGGCCGAACAGGTTCAAGAACAGCGATACCACTGATGCGCCAGTGGCGCGCACGCCGAAGGGGGTCACGTCGATCACGATTGCCGTCACCGGCCCGACGGTGCAGGTCAGGAGGAAGCCGCCGAGCGCGATGAGCCCGAACCGGGCTTGCGCAGTGATCTGCAACCCGAGTAGCGGAGCGCCGAATGCGGCAAACACCACCAGCAACGAGGCGATGCAAAGCAACGCCATCGCGTAGAGCTTGGCGTGCGGGCGGCGGGCGCCGGCACGGTCGATGACCGCCCCCACACCACGCCGCCGACAGCGCCCAGAAGCACGACGAGCGCCGCCTTGACGGCCGCCTGGTCGGGTGCGAGGCCGTGCTCGCGATTGAGAAAGCTCGGCAGCCACGACCAGACGGCCGAGAGTACGAGCACCTGCGCCGCACCGCCTACACAAACCCAAACCAGGGAGCGCGAGCGAACCAGCGCCTTGACGATGGCCTGCGCGGCACTGCGCGTCGAGCGCAGGGCCCGATCCTGCCGGGGCGTGAGCTGCACGGTCCGGTAATCGCGCACCTTGAGGTACAGCAGGGCCAGCAACAAGCCGGCGACGTCTTTCGCCCTGCGTATCTCGAGCTGCGCGAAGCCGGCGCGGATGCGTACAACGTGACCTGGAAAGTGCCTGCACAAGGCGACAAGCGCCTGGCGATCGACATCATCTTTCCCGAGGGCACGACGCAACTGGCCGAACCGCAAGGAGTCTTCAGCGCAGGTGCCTTCGTCGAACAATGGCGGGTGAGCCGCCCAGGCGGTCTGGCCGGCCAGAGCTTGTCCATCGCAGGCCTGGCCGCCGGCGTCACCGACGTGATCGTGCGCGTCGAGCGGCAGGACGGCACCAGCCAGGTCGAGCGCCTCTTGCCGGAGCGGACCGAGTTCATCGTCAAGCGGAGCACGGGCGCGATGGAGGTGGCCTGGTCCTATCTGGTGCTGGGCGTCGAACACATCCTCGGCGGCATCGATCACCTGCTCTTCGTTCTTGCCTTGTTGCTGGTGCTGCGCGGCGCCAGGCGGATCGTTGCCACCATCACCGCATTCACCCTCGCCCACAGCCTGACACTGGTGGCCGCGACCCTCGGCTGGCTGCATGTCCCCGGACCGCCCGTCGAAGCGATGATCGCGCTCAGCATCGTCTTCGTCGCTGCCGAAGCCCTGCACGGCATGCGCGGCAAACCGGGTCTGACGGCCCGTGCTCCGTGGGTCGTCGCCTTCACCTTCGGCCTGCTTCCTGGCTTGGGCTTTGCCGGCGCGCTGGCTGAAGTCGGCCTGCCCCAGACGGCGGTCCTGGTGGCGCTATTCATGTTCAACGTAGGCGTCGAACTTGGCCAACTGGCCTTCGTCGCCGTGCTGCTCGGTGCCCAGGCGTTGCTGCTGCGCTCGCGCCCGGCCGCTTCGCCGGCATGGACGCGCAGCGTGCTGCCTTATGCGATCGGCACGGTGGCCATGTTCTGGGTGCTGGAGCGGGTCGGGGCGTTCTGGAGCTGAGTGTCCGCGCCTCGCGCCGTCAGCGCGAAACGGCGTTACGCGCCGCTTGGTCCCGAACCCCGCATCCATGCGACTGCCTCGTCGCGCCCCGCAACCCCCAGCTTCCCGTAGATGTTCTTCAGATGCCACTTCACGGTATCGATGGACAAACCCAACGCCAGCGCGATCTTCTTGTTGGGCATCGCCTGCACAAGCAAGCCCAGCACGTCACGCTCGCGCTCGCTCAACGGCTCGACCGGGCGCCTTGCGGCATCGGCCATCGGGTCCTTTGAACCCGTCGCGCCGGTGGACGGCATGCGCCCCGCACTCCCCAACCTCTCCGCATAGAACCCCAGCACCGGGTCCAGCGCAGCGTCCTTCGCCACCTCCCCCACCAGTTCCATCACCGCCGGGTCCGCATCCAGCAGGCTGCGCATCAGGCCCAGCCGATGCCCGCTGCGCAAGGCGGCCAGAGTGCACTCCTTCGCGACATCCGCCCGTCCCCGCCGCCGCTCGATCAAGGCCTGCAGCAACTTCAGCTGCGCAACCAGGCGCTGCCGCCCGCGCGCCTCGATGTTCGCGATCAGCGGCTCGATGCGCCGCGCCGCATCGTCGATGTCGCCGCGCGCAAGCGACCAGCGGATGCGCGCTCGTTCCGCCACCACGGCGATCTCGCCGAGCGCGCTGTGCTGCGCATTCGAATGCCGTGCGTCGATCTCGTTCACCCTTTGCAGTGCGATCTCGGCGGCCGCGACCTCGCCCATCTGCAGGCGGTAGTGCACCTGCAAGGCCAGGCTGAACACCAGCAACCGGTCCAGGCCCAGCGCGCCACTGTAGTCCTCCAGCCGCTCCAGGCAGGCCATGGCCTCCAGCCTTCGTCCGGCCACCCAGTGCGCTGCCGCCAGGGTGCGGTGCACGCGCAGAACCGAATCGGGAATGGAGACGCGCTCCAAGGCATCGACGCGATCCTCCAGCAGCGTCAGCACCTCCTCGGTCTCGCCGTGCTCGTAGAGCACCTCGCCCAGCAGCGCGCTCGACAGGTAGGTGGCGTCGACGCAGGCGCTGCCGCCTTCCTTGGCCTCGCGCAGCACCTCGCGGTAGATGCGCTCGGCCTGCGTCATGCGGCCTTCCACGGCGTAGCTCAGGCCGACCAGCGCGCGGCCCTGCAGCGTGCCCGACGAGGTGGCGCGCAGCGGCGCGCCACCGATCAGCCGGATCGGGTTGTCGTGCTGCACCCGCCGCGCGCGCTCGTAGTCGCCGCGGTGCATGTAGAGCCAAGTGAGGATGTTGTCGCGCGCGCCGGTGGCCAGCGCGTCGGCGCCCTCGGGCGCGGCCAGCAGGCGCGGCAGCAGCGCCTGGGCGGCGTCGGTGTCGTCGCGCTGCAGGGCCAGCGAGGCTTCCAGCAGGGTGAGCCAGTAGTGGCTGATGGCGTCGTCAGGTGGAATGTCGGGCCGCAGGTGCGCGATGTTGGCGGAAAAGGCGTCCAGCTCGCGCGCGAACAGTTCGACTCGGATCATCCACAGCCGCAACCCGATGCGCGCCTGTACCTCGGCCGGCGGCAGCTGGCGCACCAGGCCGACCAGCTTGCGTAGCTCGCCGCGCACGGCCAGCCCGTGGGCCGACTTTTCCACCAGGGCCGCGGCGGCCGCGCCCTCGCCGGCTGCCACCGCCTGGCGCACCGCCTCGTCGATCAGGCCATGGTCGCGAAACCACTGCCAGGCCGTGCGGTGCACCTCGCGCCGCTCGGCCTCGCTGCGCCGCCCCAGGCGCTCGCGCAGCGTCTCGCGCAGCAGCGGATGCAGGCGATACCAGGTCTCGCGCTCGGCGCTGCTCTCGACCGGCACGATGAAAAGGTTCTCGGCCTCCAGCCGCGCCAGCAAGGGCGCCATCGCGGGGTCGCCGTCGGGCCGCCCGAGCAAGGCGGCGCACAGCGGCGCGCACAAGCGGCTGCAGGCCGAGACGCTGGTCAGCAGCTCCAGGTCGGCGCTCGACAGGTGCGACAGCACTTCTTTCTCGAAGTAGGCGGCGAAGGCCTGCGGGTCCTGCACGTGCACGCGCATGAAGTCGCCCGGTGCCTCGGCTGGTGGTGCTGCGGCATCGCCGGCCGCATCTGCGCCGCGCTGGCCCGCGGCCAGTTCCTGTCGGCGCTTCTTCCAATTGATGGCCAGCAGCTGCAGTCCTGCCGCCCAGCCGTCGCACAGTTCGTGCAGCGCCAGGGCGTCGCGCGGCTCGATGCTGCCCAGTTGCGTGCGCAGGAAGCGCTCGGATTCGGCCGGCGAGAAGCGCAGCTCGCGCACGTCGATTTCCAGCAGTTGGCCATCGGCGCGCAGGCGTTCCAGCGACAGGGGCAGCGCCGTGCGCGAGGCGATGGCCAGGTGCAGGTTGGCCGGCGCGTAGTCCAGCAGCCATTGCAGCGCCTCGTGGATGCGTGGGTCCATCAGGTGCTGCAGGTCGTCCAGCACCAGCACCAGCTCGCGCGGATGGGCGGCGATGCCGCGCACCAGGGCGATCAGGGCGCGCTCCATCGCTTCGCTGTCGACGCCGCGCCCGGCGTAGTCGGCCGCCTCCTGGGTGGCGGCGGGCGTCACCTGCGCCACGCTGGCCAGCAGGTAGTCGAGCAGGCGGCTGGGCTCGTTGTCCTCGGGCGTCAGGGTGAGCCAGGCCACGTCGAAGCCCAGCGGCAGCAGCGCCTGGCGCCAGGCGACCAGGGTGGTGGTCTTGCCGCAGCCCGCCGGGCCCTGCAGCACCACGCAGCGGCGGCGCCGGCCCTCCATCAGGCGAGCCAGCAGCGCCTCGCGGGCGACCACCCGCCCGGCGCTGCGGGGCGGGACCAGCTTGGTGCTGACCAGGGGCCTCAGAGCGGAGTCGTCGGTCGCGCGTTCGTTCGTACGGGTCTGTGGCTTGGTTGGCATGCGTCGGGCGTGATTGTGGCGGCGAGGGCCTGATCACGCCATCCGGGAAACGGCGTCGCGCGTTCCAGGGGGCCACCGATGGGCAGGCTTCATTCGTGCAAGTCTCCGGGCCACAGCTGCCTGCTGTGCAGCACGCGAAGGATTCGCACTGCATCGCCCAGGATGCGATAGGCCACGACGTAAGGCGTCTTGCTGATCACCAGTTCGCGGGTGTGTCGGCGACACGGCCTGGGCGTCCGAATTCCGGATGATCAATCAGCACGTCGATCTGGTTCTCGATCCGTTCGTCGACCATCACCGCAGCGCGAGGATTGGCTTGGTCGATCTCGTAGTAGTCGAAGATCCTGTCTCGGTCTTCGAGGGCCAGAGGCGACCATTCAATTCTCACGCCTTATCCCTTGGCGCTCTTCCGCGTCGCCGCCGCGCGGCGCTTGGCAATGCGTTCTGCCACTTCATCGTGCGGGATGGCCGGACGTGGGTCAACCAGCGCTTCCTGCACCTTGGCACGAAACCAGGCGTCATGCGCCTTCGAGTCGGCGACCAACCCGACGGGAAGGGCACCTTCGTTCGCGACGCGCGTCAGGACGATCCGCACCACGTCCGAGACGGTCAGACCCAAGCCGTCGAGAACCTCGACGGCGCGGTCCCGCACGTCTGCGGCGATGCGCGTTTGGACCAGGGCGTTGGCAATGGGCATGGGCTTCTCCGTCGGGACGAATGACTCCATTGTAATTCAGATGAATTACAACAATCCTCCTGCGGCCTTGCGCGCCAACGCGGCCCTGGTCGCCGCGTCGGGCTGCCACCCGATCGGGGTAGTGGGGTTGCGGGGGGTGGCTCCCAGAATCGTCGCAGGACAAGGAGACCCCGTGAACATCACCCGTACCGTCTACCGCGACGACCACGAGATGCTGCGCGACACCGCGCGGCGATTTTTCGAGCGCGAGTGCCTGCCCAGGCAGGCCGAGTGGGACAAGGCTGGCCGCACCGACCGCGAAACCTGGCTGAAAGCCGGCCGCGAGGGCCTGCTGTGCGTCACCGTGCCCACCGAATACGGCGGCGGTGGCGGCGATTTCGGCCATTCCTGCGTGTTGGCCGAGGAGCTGCACCGCTCCGGCGTGTCGGGCTTCAGCCTGTCGGTGCATTCGGACATCACCGCGCCCTACATCGTGCGCTTCGGCACCGAGGAGCAGAAGCAGCGCTGGCTGCCCAGGATCTGCCGCGGCGAGACGATCATGGCCATCGCCATGACCGAGCCGGGCACCGGCTCCGACCTGAAGTCGATCCGCACCGGCGCCGTGCGCGACGGCGACGAATACGTCATCAACGGCAGCAAGACCTTCATCAGCAACGGCCTGAACGCCGACATGATCCTGGTGGCCTGCAAGACCGACCCCACGGCCGGCGCCAAGGGCGTGAGCCTGATCATGGTCGAGGCCGAGCGCGCGGGCTTCCGCCGTGGGCGCAAGCTCGACAAGGTGGGCCAGCCGGCCGCCGACACCACCGAGCTGTTCTTCGACAACGTGCGCGTGCCGGTCTCCAACCTGCTGGGCGAGGAGAACAAGGGTTTTGTCTGCCTGATGCAGGAGCTGGCGCAGGAGCGCCTGATCATCGCCGTGTACTGCGCCGCCAAGCTCGAGCGCCTGCTGGAGCAGACGCTGGAGTACGTGAAGGAGCGCAAGGCCTTCGACGGCACGGTGTGGGACTTCCAGAACACCAAGTTCAAGCTGGCCGACGTCAAGGCGCAGGCGGTGGCCGTGCGCACCATGATCGACTACTACATCGGCGAGCACATGCGCCGGCGCATCAGCGTGCAGGAGGCGGCGATCGCCAAGCTCTTCGCCACCGAGACGCTGTGGAAGTGCATCGACGAGATGGTGCAGCTGCACGGCGGCTACGGCTACATGCTGGAGTACCCGATCGCCCGCGCCTTCACCGACTACCGCATCACCCGCGTGTTCGGCGGCACCAGCGAGGTCCAGCGCGACCTCATCTCCAGAAAACTCTGAGCGAGAAAAGCACATGACCGAAAAAGTAATCGTCGCCGGCGTCGGCATGATCCCCTTCGCCAAGCCGGGCAAGAGCCTGAGCTACACCGAGATGGGCGCAGAGGCCACGCGCCGCGCGCTGGCCGATGCGGGCATCGGCTATGACGCGGTACAGGAAGCCTATGTGGGCTACGTGTATGGCGACTCCACCTGCGGCCAGACAGCGCTGTACGAAGTGGGCATGACGGGCATCCCAGTGGTCAACGTCAACAACAACTGCTCGACCGGCTCCACCGCGCTGTACCTGGCGCGCAAGGCCATCGCCTCGGGCGACGCGGATTGCGTGCTGGCCCTGGGCTTCGAGCAGATGCAGGCCGGTGCGCTCAAGTCGCACTGGGACGACCGCCCGCCCACGCGCGAACGCTTCCTGCCGGTGCTGCGCGGCCTGACGGCCGACATGGACGGCATGCCGCAAGCCATCCGCACCTTCGGCGGTGCCGGCCGCGAATACATGGAGCGCTACGGCTGCAGCATGGAGACCTTCGCCGCCGTGCGCGCCAAGGCCAGCCGCCACGCGGCCAACAACCCGCTCGCGCTGTTCCGCAAGATCGTCACGACCGAAGACGTGATGAACGACCAGGTGATCCTGCCCGGCGTGATGACGCGCCTGATGGCCTGCCCGCCCACCTGCGGCGGCGCCGCGGCGCTGCTGGTGTCGGAGCGCTTCGCCAAGAAGCATGGGCTGCGCAGCGACGTGCAGATCCTCGCGCAGGCCATGGTCACCGACCCGGTGCAATCCTTCGAGCCGCCCTCGATGCTCAGCTGGATCGGCACCCACATGACGCACGCCGCCGTCAACCGCGTGTACGAGGCGTCCGGCGTCGGCCCCGAGGACATCGACGTGTGCGAGCTGCACGACTGCTTCGCGCAGAACGAGGTCATCAGCTACGAGACGCTGGGCTTCTGCCCGGAAGGCGGCGCCGAGAAGTTCGTCAACGACGGCGACAACACCTACGGCGGCAAGGTCGTGGTCAACCCCTCGGGCGGCCTGCTGTCCAAGGGCCACCCGCTGGGCGCCACCGGCCTGGCGCAGTGCTACGAGCTGACGCACCAGCTGCGCGGCAGCGCGGACCAGCGCCAGGTCGACGGTGCGCGGCTCGGCCTGCAGCACAACGTCGGCCTGGGCGGCGCATGCGTGGTGACCCTCTACGGCAAGACCTGAGATGGACCTCCAGCTCAGCCCGAGCGAAGCCGCGTTTCGCGACGAGGTGCGCGCCTTCATCCGCGAGCGCCTGCCGGCCGAGATCCGCGAGCGGCTGCACCGGGGCCACCCGGGCCGCAAGCAGGACATCGTGGCCTGGCAGCGCATCCTGCACGAGCGCGGCTGGGCCGCGCCGCATTGGCCGCGCGAGTACGGCGGCGCCGGGCTCGGCACTGCAGAACGACTGATCCTGGTCGAGGAGTTGCAACGCGCCGCGGCGCCGCATCCCCTGCCCTTCAACGTCGCGATGCTCGGGCCGGTGCTGCTGCGCTTCGGCACCGAGGAGCAGAAGCGCTTCTTCCTGCCCAGGCTGGCGCGGCTGGACCTGTGGTTCTGCCAGGGCTTCTCGGAGCCGGATTCGGGCTCGGACCTGGCCTCGCTGCGTACCCGCGCGGTGCGCGAGGGCGACGACTACGTGGTCAACGGCCAGAAGATCTGGACCACCTCGGCCCACCACGCCGACTGGATCTTCGCGCTGGTGCGCACGGAGCAGGCGGCGCGCAAGCAGGACGGCATCTCCTTCCTCCTGATCGACATGAACACGCCTGGCGTGTCGGTGCGGCCCATCGTCTCCATCGACGGCCAGCACCATCTCAACGAGGTCTTCTTCGACAACGCGCGCGTACCGGTCGCCAACCTCGTTGGCGAGGAAGGCCGTGGCTGGGACTGCGCCAAGTACCTGCTGGCGAGCGAGCGCACCAACATCGCCAACGTGGGCCTGTGCTGGGAGCGACTGGCGTACGCGCGAGAACTGGCGTCGCAAACCCGCCAGGGCGAGCGATGCCTGAGGGACGACCCAAAGCTGGGGGCCGAGCTGGCCGCGCTGGGCGCGGAGATCCGCGCGCTGGAACTCACCAACTGGCGCTTCCTGCTCGACCCCGAGATCGGCCGCAAGAACCCGGGCTTTGCCTCGGTGCTGAAGCTCAAGGGCTCGGAGCTGATGCAGGAGCTGACCGCGCTGATCGCACGCATCGCCGGCCCCGCCGGCCTGGAGCGCCGCGACGCCGAGGGCGATGCCGCGCTGCATCCCCTGGCGGCCGCCACATCGCGCTACTTCTTCTACCGCGCAGCCACCATCTACGGCGGCTCCAGCGAGGTGCAGAAGGACATTCTAGCCAAGACGCTCCTGGGATAAGCCATGCAATTTGATCTGAACGATGAACAGCAGGCGCTGGCGGAAAGCCTAACCCGCCTGCTGGACGACCACTACGGCTTCGAGAAGCGCCGCGCCATCGCACTCTCGCCAGACGGATGGAGCGAAGCCGCCTGGGGCCAACTGGCCGAACTGGGCGTGACGGCCCTGGGCATTCCCGAAGCCTTCGGCGGCCTGGGCGGCGGCGCGGGCGACCGGCTGCCTGTGATGCAGGCCTTCGGCCGCGCGTTGCTGCTCGAACCCTATCTGGCAACCAGCGTGCTCGCTGCGACCGCCGTTCTGTCGGCCGGCAGCGAGGCGCAAAAGGACGGCTTGCTGCCCACCCTGGCCCAAGGCGACGTGCGCATGGCCTGGGCGCATGACGAAGCGCCGGGCCGCCACGAAGTGCTGTGGGTCGAGACCCGTGCACGCCGCGATGGCGACCAGTGGCGCCTCGACGGTGTCAAGTCCCTCGTGCTGCACGCCAACGCGGCGAGCCGCTTCGTGGTGAGTGCGCGCGCGAGCGGCCAGCCCGGTGACGAAGACGGCCTGGCTGTCTTCCTGGTCGACGCCGGCAACGCGAAGCTGCGCAGCTTCCGCCTGATCGACGACACGCCGGCCGGCGAACTGGTGCTGGACGGCGCAGCCGCCGAGCCCTTGGGCGACGCCGGCGATCACGCCCGCGCCGCAGCCGCCATCCGCGCCACCGTCGCCGCCGGCACGGCCGCCGTCTGCGCCGACATGGTCGGCACGATGGAGATGGCGTTCTCGCTCACCACCGCCTACGTCAACACCCGCAAGCAGTTCGGCCGCCTGATCGGCCAATACCAGGCGCTGCGCCATCGCATTTCCGAGATGGCCGTCGCGCTCGAGATGGCACGCAGCATGGCCATTGCCGCCGCCGTGGCCGTCGACGACCCGGCTTCGGACAGCGCCGCCACCGACCTGCCGCGCGCCAAGCTGGCCATCGGCCGCCACGCGCGGGCCCTGTGCCAGCAGGCGATCCAGTCGCACGGCGGCATCGGCATGACGGAGGAATACGCGGTAGGCCACTGCCTGCGCCGCATCCACGTGCTCGACCAGTTGTTCGGCGATGTCGATGCGCAAGCCGCACGCCTCGCCCGCCTGTGATTCAAACAAACCCCAACGGAGACAAGACATGAACCGCCGCCACACCCTTCGCCTGCTGGGCGCCGCCCTGACTTCGCTGCTGGCCGTCGCCATGCCGCAAGCCCAGGCCGCCGACGCCTTCCCGTCGCGCCCGGTGCGCTTCATCGTTCCGCTGGGCCCGGGCAGCGGCTCGGACACGATCACGCGCCTGGTCGCCCGGCTGGTCACGCCGGAACTCAATGGCCAGTCCACCTTCATCGAGAACAAGCCGGGCGGCGACGCCGTGCTCGCGGTGCAGAGCCTGCTGGCTGCGCCGGCCGACGGCTACAGCGTGCTGATGCTCTCGCCCTCGTCGATGGTGATCAACCCGCTCATCAACGACAGCCTGCCCTATGACGCGCAGAAGGACCTGCGCCCGCTGGCCACCATGCTTCGCAGCGCCGCAGTGCTGGTGACCGGTGCCTCGTCGCCCTACAAGACCTACGCCGAGGCGATGACGGCTGCCAGGAAGGCGCCGAAGGCCGTGAGCATGGCCAGCTACAGCAACCACTACCGCATCGGCGCGCTGATGCTGCAGCAAGGGGCAGGCGTCGAGTTCAACTACATCCCCTACAAGACGCCCGGCCAGGTGCAGACCGACCTGATGGGCGGCCAGGTCGACCTTGCCTTGCTCGACGTCGGCGGCGCGCTGCCACTGATCTCCTCGGGCAAGGTGCGTCCGCTGGCCGTGACCGGCAAGGAGCGCCACCCCAGGCTGGCCAACGTGCCCACGGTGCGCGAGAGCGGCCAGCCCAACTACGACCTGTACGTGTGGATCGGCCTGGGCGTCGCGGCCAAGACCCCCGAGCCCGCGGTGAAGACGCTCGAAGCGGCGCTGCTCAAGGCCATGACCCAGCCCGAATTCAAGAGCTACGTCACCGAGACGGCGGGCGCCGAGGTCTACACCGTCGGCAGCAAGGAAATGGGCGAGATGATCGCTTCGGAAAGCGCGCGCTACCGCGCCTTGTCGAAGTTGGTCGACCTCTCGCAGAAGTGAAAGTGAGGAACAGACAATGAATCAGCAGCTTTGCAAGGACCGCGTGGTCGTCATCACCGGCGCGGGCCGCGGCATCGGCCGCGAGTACGCGCTCGAATTCGCGCGCCAGGGCGCCAAGGTCGTGGTCAACGACCTGGGCGGCCGTGGCGACGGCGGGCCCGGCTCAGCCACCGGCCCAGCGCTGGAAGTGGTGTCCGAGATCCAGGCCCTGGGCGGCCAGGCGATTGCCAACGGCGACGACGTGGCCGACTGGGCTGGCGCCAAGCGCATGATCGACGCTGCCATCGAGCACTTCGGCGGCCTGGACGTGCTGGTCAACAATGCCGGCATCCTGCGCGACCGCACGCTGGTCAACATGGAAGAGGAAGACTGGGACGCGGTGATCCGCGTGCACATGCGCGGCACCTTCGCGCCCTCGCGGCATGCGGCGGCCTACTGGCGCAACGAGTCGAAGGCTGGCCGCCAGCGCGACGCGCGCATCATCAACACCAGCTCGTCCTCGGGCCTGTACTGCAACGCCGGCCAGTCCAACTACGGCGCCGCCAAGGCCGGCATCGCCGCCCTGTCGGTGATTGCCTCGCGCGAGCTGGACCGCTACGGCGTGACGGTGAACGCCATCTACCCCACGGCCATGAGCCGGCTGACCGAAGACATCTTCGCCAGCCCCAAGTGGCAGGCGATCCGCAACGAGGCGCCCGGCTTCGATCCGCTGGACCCGTCGAACGTCGCGCCGCTGGTGGCGTGGCTGGGCAGCAGCCAGGCGCGCGGCATCACCGGGCGCGTGTTCGGCGCGCGCGGCGCCCGCATCACGGTGGCCGAGGGCTGGCACGCCGGCCCGCGTATCGAGAAGCAAGGCCGCTGGACGGTCGAGGAACTCGGTGGCCTGATCCCCGACTTGGTGAAGAAGGCTGCGCCCAACGCGCTGACCACCGGCGAAATCCCTGCTACGGAGGCCTGAGATGAGCCAACTGCTCGAAGCCTTTCGCCTCGCCCAGCTTCCCGACGAAGCGGAAGCCTTCCGCAAGGAGGTGCGCGAATTCCTGGGCACGAATCTGGAGCCTGCGGCACCGGCCGTGCGCGCGCGCACCTGGATGGGCTTCGACGCAGCCTTCAGCCGGCGCCTGGCCGAGCGCGGGTGGGTTGGCATCACCCTGCCCGCCCAGTACGGCGGCGCGGGGCTCGACGCCTTCCGCCGCTTCGTGCTGGTGGAGGAAATGCTGGCCGCCGGCGCGCCCGTGGCGGCCCACTGGATCGCCGACCGTCAAAGCGGCCCGCTCATCAACAAGTTCGGCACCGAAGCGCAGAAGGACTTTTACCTGCCGCGCATCTGCCGCGGCGAAGCGTTCTTCTGCATCGGCATGAGCGAGCCCAACTCGGGCTCGGACCTCGCCAGCGTGCGCACGCGCGCCACCCGCGTGGAAGGCGGCTGGCGCCTGACGGGCCGCAAGATCTGGACGACCAACGCGCAGCGCTCGCACTACATGATCGCGCTGGTGCGCACCTCCGGCGCGCCGGAGGACCGGCAAGGCGGCTTGTCGCAATTGATCGTGGACCTTTCGGCGCCCGGCGTGCATGTGCGGCCGATCGTCGACCTGACGGGCGACGCGCATTTTTCGGAAGTGACTTTCGACGATGTGTTCCTCGAGGAGGATGCATTGATCGGCGACGAGGGCAGCGGCTGGATGCAGGTGAATGCCGAGCTGGCTTTCGAGCGCAGCGGCCCGGAGCGCCTGTATTCGAGCGTGGTGCTGCTCGACACCTGGATGCAGAGCCTGCGCAAGACCGGCTTCTCGCAAGCGGACGCCACGCTGATCGGCGGCTTCACGACCCAGCTTGCCACGCTGCGCAGCCTGTCGGTGGCCGTGACCACCAAGCTCGCGCGCGGCGAAAGCCCCGTGGTCGAGGCGGCGCTGGTCAAGGACATCGGCACCGAGTTCGAGCAAGCCATTCCCGCCGCCATCGAGGCGGCCGTGGCGGCCGACCCGACGCGCAGCGCCTCTGACGATGCCGATCTGCATCGCACCATCGCCTACCTGAGCCAGATCTCGCCGACCTTCTCGCTGCGCGGCGGCACGCGCGAAATCCTGCGCGGCATGATCGCGCGCGGCCTGGGCCTGCGCTGAAGCCACCAAGGAGATAACGACATGTTTACAGAAGCCATCGAGGCGATCCTCGTTGACCAGTGCACGCCCGCCGCCATCCGGGCGATCGAGAACGGCGGATCGGCCACTGCGCTTTGGAGCGCGCTGGCCGAGAGCGGATTCCTCGAACTGATGGCCAGCGAGGACGCCGGCGGCGCCGGGCTCGACCTGGACGCGATCTTCCCGATCTTCGTGGCCTTCGGCCGGCACGCGCTGCCGGTGCCTGCGGCGCAGAGCATCGCGGCACGGGCACTGCTGGGCAGTGTTGTTGCGCCGCAAGGCATGGTCACGCTGGTGGGCCACGCGCGGCGTGCGGACGACGGTTCGGTCAGCGCCGGCAACGTGCCCTTCGGCGCCATCGCCGACCACACGCTCGCCAACATCGGCGGGCAACTCGTGCTGCTCGAGTGCGCACGCGCAGAGCGCACGACGCCCGGCATTCGCGGCAGCCTCGCCGCATCGCTGCGCTGGACCGCCGACGCGGTCGGCACACCAGTCGGCGACAACGGCGATCAGGTGGCAGTGTTCAGCGCAGCGCTGCACGCCGCCGCCATCGCGGGCGCCATGGAGCGCATGTTCTCGATGACCCTGGGCTACTGCAACGACCGGGTGCAGTTCGGCAAGGCCATCGGCAAGTTCCAGGCGATCCAGCATCAACTGAGCGTGATGGCCGAGCATGTCGCGTGCGCGGGCGTGGCGGCCGAGCTGGCCTTCAAGACCGGCGAGAAGATCCCGGCACGGCTTGCCGCCGCCACCGCGAAGGCGCGCACCAGCGCATCGGTGCCGCTCGTCGCTTCGACGGCGCATGCGCTCCACGGCGCCATCGGCGTGACAGAAGAATTCGATCTCCAGCTCTACAGCCGCCGCCTGCACGAGTGGCGCATGGCCGACGGCTCGGAGGCCTACTGGAACCGCATCGTCGGCGAGTCGATGCTCGGACACTCAGCCCCGTCAGTGCTGCAATTCGTGATGGAGGAGATCCTGCAATGAGCAACTTTCTGAACTACGAGCAGGAGGGCCACATCGTCACCTTGACGATGAACGACCCCGAGCGCCGCAACCCGCTCACCGGCAACACGGCCGTGCCGGAATTCCTGGCGGCCATCGATCGCATCCACGCCGACCATTCGGTGCGCGCGGTGATCCTCACGGGTGCCGGCACCGCCTTTTCCTCGGGCGGCAACGTGCGCGACATGGGCCGCTACAGCGAGATGCCCGCGATGGAGCTGCGCCGCGAGTATCGCCTGGGCATCCAGAAGCTGCCGCTGGCCTTGTTCAATCTCGAAGTGCCGGTGATCGCGGCGGTGAACGGCCACGCCATCGGTGCGGGGCTGGACCTGGCCTGCATGTGCGACATCCGCGTGGCGGCCGAAGAAGCCAAGTTTGCCGAGAGCTTCGTCAAGCTCGGAATCATTCCGGGCGACGGCGGTGCGTGGTTGCTGCCGCGCATCATCGGCCTCTCGCGCGCGACCGAACTTACCCTGACCGGCCAGACCATCGACGCGCGCCAGGCCGTGGAATGGAACCTGGTATCACGCGTGGTACCGCGCGATCAGCTGCTGCCCACGGCCCGCGAGATCGCAGAACAGATCGCGGCCAACCCGCCAAATGCGGTGCGCTTGGCCAAGCGGCTGCTGCGAGAGGCATTGCATACACGCCTGGACACGCTGTTGGAGATGTCGGCGGCGTTTCAGGTGATGTCGCACCAGACCTCTGATCATCACGAGGCAGTCGCCGCGTTTGTCGAGAAGCGCCCGCCAGTGTTTCGGGGTTGATCTTTTTCCTGTTGTGGGCGCGGCAAAGGCGCCTGCCGCAAATAGCCCCAAGGCTCGTTAGTCGCTGGCGGCACGCGCCGGTGAGATCTTCCAGAAGGGTCGCGAGATTTCTTCGAGCGGGCGGCCCGGATTCCCGGGCGCAAGTCCATAGCGAATGAGCGAAACCAGGTCTGCGCTGACTGCAGGGTCGGATACGAAATAGCTGTGGCCGATGAAGCCGGCAGTGTTGGTAACCTGGACAAAGGTGGCGAAGCCGGCAATGTTCCGCGACTTGGCGAGCTGGTCCTTGTCCAGCAAAGCTTGATCAACACGTCCCATCCGGCGCAGGCTGCTCATCAACCATTCGGACAAGCCGAGCGCCTTGTCGCCCTCCGACATATAGATGGTGAGCCGCAGCTGGGGAGGAGGAAAGACGAGCCGCGGATTCGGCGCCCTGCCAAAAGGCAGGTCGGGGTCGGATTCGATGCTGAAGAGCTTGGCAATCCCTACATCCAGATCCAGGTGTACCTTCTCGACTCCTGGCGTGTCGGCGATGAGGCGGATGGCCTGCTTGAGGTGATGCACGGCGAACTCGCCCGACTCGCGATCGACGTTGTAGCCGAAGAACAGGCCGCGCGAGCCGCCTGCGGGCCATGTGAAGGCCGCACAGACGAACTCGCGACCGAAGAAATGGCACAGCTCGCCCATCGTGAACGCGGCGTCCTGGAACGTGTTGGCATAACCATGGACGAACAGCACCACTTCCTTGCGTGGCGCTGCGCCGAGGCGGCGCGCGACCTCGCCCTGCAGCAGGGTTGCTGCCTTCCCATGCGCCTCGACCGCAGCGGGGATACGCACCAGGCCCGAGGGGGTGGGCTCGACCCCGTAGGAGATCGGCGGGAATCGCCCAAGCTCCGTCGTTGGTCCGAGCCTCAAGTCGATCGGCACCGTACGTTCAGTCAGTTGGCTTTGGGCAAGCAACGTGTCCAGGGGCACGCCTTCACCGAATTCGATCGTGGCATTGCCGAACGCCATCGAATGTGAGCGATCGGCGCTGTAGGGGAGCGTCTTGGCCTCCGCGCTTCCTGGCGCGCGATTGGTGACGTACAGCAGATCGATGGAGGCCTTCTGGCCAGCGGCCGGAATCTTCGCAAGAAGGGGTCTGCCCTGTGGTCCGACGTATACCGCCTGAGTGGGCATCAGCGGATAGGTGAATGCACAGCCGGCGAGGAGCGCAGCTACCCCCAAGCATCGCGATGCAAGGGCCAATTCTCAAGCAGCGTTGGATCATGCTTTGCCTCGTCAAGTCGGCATACGGTACAGCAAGCGCGTTACATCAACCACTCACCGCGGATCGGGCAGCCCTTCGCGTATCCGCTCCGAGAAGGCGGGGTCCCGTTGCGCCGCCTTCGCCTTGCCGTCGATGTGGCTCAAGCTGCGAAGCTCTGCGAATGGCAGGCTCGTGTCCACGATGCTGCGTTCGTACAAGCGCTGGTCCAGGTAGCCGTTGGCCAAGAGGCGCCAATCAAAGGGAGGTGCGTCCGGATCCACGTGTTCCCGGTGGCGGCGGATGCTCGTCGTGCAGTTGTCGACGAGCGCGTTGTAGAACTGCGGGCGTTCAACCAGGCCGTTGATGCTGTCGACGTAATCCAGCAGCATTGCCCGGGAGAGCGCCGGTGTGGACTTCAGCCGGTAGAGGTAGACCTGTTCGCCGCGATGGTTGGTGCGCAGACCCACCACGTCGCGCTCGTCGGCCACCACGTAGATGATTTCGTACTGCTTGAAGAAGCCCTTGACTGCGGAGTATTCCTGGCCCTTGCGCTTGCGCGTCTCGATCGAGACGGCCAGTGGCGGTGCGTTGTCGAACTGCCAACTCATGATCGTGTGCGCGATGGCCGGCGAACCCCAATAGGACATGACGACATCGACCCCGCGAAGCGCGGACAAGTCGTAGATGCGGTCCTCGTAGCGAGGGGTGAAGTCGCTCTCGCTGCGGTATTCGAAGTTGCGAATGTCGTGGACGATCAGTTGCTCTCCCCGAAGCTCGACATGCGGCAGGCGCGCCACATCGGCCTGCCAGTCGCCTTCGTTGCTGGGCCGAATCGAACTCCACCAGATTAGCAATGCGACAAAGGCGAGGCCGCAGGCAGCGAATGCCCAGGCGAGCGGCCGCAGCCACAAAAGAATCGCCAGCGTGCCCAATGCGTAACTTGCCGCAAGCGCAGTGCTCAACCATGCGGGGGCAGGTCCCGCAAAGACGAGGGCAAGCGTCCACCACGCAGTCACGAGGAGGATGAGGATGCTGATAGCGACAACGACCGCTAGTTTCATTTCAGACTCTTCCTCGCCAGAGCTTGTCCTGCCGTGTGATATGAGGCGATCGGACAAAGGATACACGCGCTGGCGCGTACGCGAGGACAGGATCAGGTCGCCGAACTCGGCATGACTGCACGCACCCTCCGATTCGAGCCGGTGCACCTCTCGCGCGGCGTCGTTGCGCAGCACGCGCCACGTGTCCCCAATCGACCCCAGGATGGCCGTGGAACCCTCGGGACCGATCTCGACGATTCGTTTCTTCAAAGCCTCGTGTGCGCGGATCTCGCGCGCCACCGGGAAGCGGCTGCCCATCACCACGCCGTCGGCGCCCAGGGCCAGCGCTGCGGCAATCTGCCGCCCGCTGCCGATGCCGGCGCCCAGCACCAGCGGCAGCCGGATCTGCTCGAGAGCGAAGGCGCCGTTGACGAAAGCGGACAGCGGATTGGCACCCGGCGCGGCAGCGCCGCAGGTCGGCCCGAAAGTCCTCCAGCGCATCGAAGGACCGGGCGGTGATGAAGCCCATCGCGCCGGCATTGACCACCGCCGCCACGATGTCCGACTGGCCCAGGTGGTGCATGCCCCCGAGCAGGATCGGATGGCGGATGCCGAACAGTTCCGTGATGCGCGTGCGAAAGACCGACATCAGCTGACCTGGCGCGCCTGCCTCGCCCAATGGGGCTCGCGCAACTCGCGCTTGAGCACCTTGCCCGCCGCCGACAGCGGCAAGGCCTCGCGGAACTCGATGCTCTTTGGGCACTTGTAGCCCGCGATGAAGCCGCGGCAGTGCGCATGCAGGTCCGCGTCGTCGAGTTGCGCGCCGGGCTTGCGCACCACCACTGCGTGCACCGCCTCGCCCCACTGGGCGTGCGGCACCGCAATGACGGCGCAGGCCTGCACCGCCGGATGGCGCGCGATCACGTTCTCGACTTCGGCCGAGTAGACGTTCTCGCCGCCGCTCACGATCATGTCCTTCAGGCGGTCGACGATGAAGACGTGGCCGCTCTCGTCCATGCGGGCGCCGTCGCCGGTATGGAGCCAGCCATGGCGCAGCGCACGCGCCGTCTCCTCTGGCTTGTTCCAGTAGCCGAGCATGACGTTGGGCCCGCACGCGATCAGTTCGCCGACTTCGCCGCGGGGCAGTTCCTGGCCGTTCGCGTCGACCACCATGACGGCGACGCCATAGGTGGCCCGGCCGGCGGAGCGCGACAGGCCCGAAGCGCGGCCTTCGGCGCCATGGTTCTCCGGCGGGTTCGAGGTCGCGCCGCCTAGTTCGGTCATGCCGTAGGAATGGGTGAAGGCCACGCCCGGCAGCAAGGCCAGCGCGCGCTCGAGCACCGGCTCGGCGATCGGCGAGGCGCCGTAGACCATGCGCTTGAGGCTACCCAGGTCAAAGCAGTCGAACTCCGGATGGGTGATGAGGGCCTGCAGCATGGTGGGCACCAGCAGCACGTCGGTCACGCGCTCGCGCTCGATGGTCTGCAGCACCTCGCGGGCGTCGAAGGCGGTGGCCAGCACATGCGTCTCGCCGGCGATGAACTGCACCAGCGCGCGGCCGATGCCCCCCATGTGGAACAGCGGCGCCACGTGCAGCGCGATGCTGTCGCCCGGCATCGGCGTCTGCGCCAGGCGCTGGATGCCAATGGACCACAGGGTCCAATGGCTGTGCATCACCCCCTTGGGGAAGCCGGTGGTGCCGCCGGTGTAGAGGATGCAGGCCAGGTCGGTGCCGGCGCGGTCCGCGTCGGCAACCGGCGCGCTGGCTTCGATCAAGGCTTGCAGCGACGGCATTCCTTCGGGCGCACGGCCCTCGCCGGCATGGATGAAGAGTGGCGGCCGCCTGGCGCTGGCCCGGATGCCTTCGACGCGGTTGAGGAAGTGATCGTCGACCACCAGGATGCCGGTGTCGCAATCGTCCAGTGAACAGACGATCTCGGCCACGCTCCAGCGCGTGTTGACGGGATTGAGCACCCCGCCGCCCCACCAGACGCCCATCAGGACTTCAAGCCAGCGGTCGGAATTCACGCCCAGCATGCCGACCCGGTCGCCCGGCTTCATGCCCAAGGCCTGCAGGGCGCCGGCCAGGCGCGCGACGCGATCGCCGAACTCGCGAAAGCTCTGGCGCCGCTGGTGGAACACGGTGGCCACGCGCTCGGGCGTGGCCTGGATCGAGCGCCGCAGCGCAAGGGTCATGGACATGGTGGCGGTGCTTCCGATCAGGTGGCACGTGCGGCTTCTCGAGCTTGGGTGGCGGCCAGCGCGATGCGCGCTTCCTGCTACTGCAGTTCGCGCCAGGCGATCTTTCCGGTGGCGGACTTGGGCAGGGCCTCCACGATCTGCACGATACGCGGCACCTTGTAGGCCGCCATGTGCTCGCGGCACCAGGCCAGCAGGCTCGCGCTGTCCTCGCGGCTGCCGCCGCGCAGCGTGACCACGGCCTTGACCGTTTCACCGCGCCGCACATCGGGGGCGGCGATCACGCAGGCTTCGAGGATCGACGGGTGCGCGTGCAGCGCGGCCTCGACCTCGGCCGGCCAGACCTTGAAGCCCGAGGCGTTGATCATCCGCTTCAGGCGGTCGCGCATGAAGACGTAGCCCTCCTCGTCCACGCTGGCGAGGTCGCCGGTGCGAAAGAAGCGCTTGCCGTCCTGCACGAAGAAGCTTTCGGCGTTGGCCTGCGCATGGTTCCAGTAGCCCAGCATGATCTGCGCGGCGTGCACCACGATCTCGCCGACCTCGCCTTGCGGCACCGGCTCCAGCGTCTGCGGATCGACGATGCGCAGATCGACGCCGAAGGTCGGCACGCCCAGGCAGCCCTTCTTGGGCTGGTGCATGGGGTTGGCGCACAGGAAGTTGGCGCTTTCGGTCAGGCCGTAGCCTTCCACGTAGTCCAGGCCGTAGCGGTTCTTGAGGATGTCGTTCACGTGCTGCGGCGTGGCGGCCCCGCCGCCGGTGACCATCGCCAGGCTGGACAGATCGCGCTGCTCGATGCCGGGCTGCGCGAAGAAGTCGACCAGCATGGCCGGCAGCGCGGCCCAGAAGCTCACCCTATGGCGCTCGATCAGCAGCGCAGCGGCCTCGCGGTCCCAGCGCGGCATCAGCACGATGGTGCCGCCCCAGAAGATGGCCGAGTTGACGTTGTTCTGCAGGCCCAGCAGGTGAAAGAGAGGCGCCACGGCCAGGTACACCGACGACGGATTCGTGCGGCGCCACAGCGAGGAGCCGACGCAGGAAGTCATCACCGTGCGGTGCGTGTGCACGCAGGCCTTGGGCTTGCCGGTGGTCCCCGAGGTGTAGGGCAGCATGCACAGGTCGTCGGGGCCGGCGCGATGCGGCCCGGGCACCCGGTCCTGCGCCAGCGCGGCCTGCCAGGAGACGGCGGCAGGAGGCAGCGCGACATCCGCCATGCGTGTGCGCACCCAGTCGTGCGACACCAGGTCGGGATCTTCAGCGGTGTCGCCCAGCGTATCGCCATAGGCATGCACCACCAGGTGTCGCAGCGCGCCGGTGCCCACCAGGGGCGCGATGCGCTCCAGCAATTCGCTGGCCACGAAGGCGGCCACCGCGCCGCTGTCCTGCACGATGTGCCCGAGTTCCTCGCGCACCAGCATGGCGTTGACCGGCACGAAGACCGCGTCGGCCCGCAGGATGGCGAAATAGGCGGCGATGAAGTGCGGGCAGTTCTGGCTGAACACGATCACGCGGTCGCCGGGAGCCACGCCGCACACCCATTGCAGGTACCCGGCCATGGTTTCGGCCTCGGCCAACAGGTCGGCATAGCGCACGGCCTTGCCAAAGAACTGCACCGCGGTCTTGGCCGGGTAGCGCCGGGCCGAGGTCTCCAGGTTGCGAAACAGGCTGGTCTCGGGAATGTGGGCCTCGCGCGGCAGGCCGCCACGGGCGCGCACCGGGTCGATGCGCAGGGCGCCGCTGGGGCGCTCGATCACGCCGGTGGGCGTGGGGCAAGGGTGGGTTGCGCTCGTGGGTGCGTGCATGGTGCCGTCCGGTTCTGCCTCGTCTCTGGGATGGCTTCGAGTAGAACGCGCACCTTCGCCGGCGCGGCCACCCCGATCGGGTGGCTCCGGGGCTTCGCACCACCCGCCCCGGGTAGTGGCGGGGCGGCGCGGCACGGGGACCATGGGCGAGCCCGCTGCACAGGGCACAGGACACCCACCCCATGGATTCCCACACACTTTCCGCCCCCGCCCGCCGCCTGGTCCACACCCGCGAGATCGTCTGCAACGGCTACCTGCGCGACGACGGCCTGGTCGACGTGGAAAGCACCATGCGCGACATCTCGCCCAACGGCTCCGACCTGTTCTTCAAGCCGCTGGGACCGGAGGAGGACTTGCACCGCATGCGAATCGTCCTGACGGTCGACGCCGAGTTGGTGATCCGCGGGATCGAGGTGCGCACAGAAGCCGCACCGACGCCCTGGTGCGCCGAGAGCAACGCCGTCTACGACGCCCTGGTCGGGCTGAAGATCGGCCCGGGCTTCACCAGCAAGGTCCGCGCGCTGGTGGGCGGCGCCAAGGGCTGCACCCACCTCACGGAGCTGATGGGTCCGGCGGCCACCACCGCCATGCAGACCCAGTTTGCCCTCGGCCGCGAGAAGGGCGGACTGCGCGCCAGCCATGCCCGGCCCGGCCTCCTGCCCCGGCCCGCGCTCGCCAATACCTGCCAGGCATACCGCGGCGACGGCAAGGCGCTCGAAGCCATCTGGCCGCTGCATCGGCGCGCGCCGGAACCGCAAGCCTAGGCGCCAGGGTCGATCCAGCCCTCAGCGCGGCGCAGGCTCGCCGAGCAGAAAACCGACGGCGCTTCGCCACCACGCGTCGTCGACGTACCGCGTCCAATCGTTGTGCTCGGCAGATCGAAGCACCTCGAGGCGCTTGGGGCTTGGCAGCGCTTCATACAACGCAGTGCCGAAGCGCGCAGGAACGATGCGATCCCGTTCCGCAACAGCCACCATCACCGGGCGTCCGAAGGACGCGAGATGCACGGCGCTGTCGTAGCGATCGCGCAGCAACCAGCCCACGGGCAACCACGGATAGTGGTATGCCGCGACGTGTTCGAGCGTGTCCCACGGGGTAATCAGCAGCAGTGCCGCAACGTGCTCGCGCTGCCGCGCACCCGCCGAGGCCGCCACACCGGCGCCCAGTGATTCACCGATGACGAGCAACGGCGCGCCGTACTGCCGACGGGCCAACGCGATGCTCTGCTCGGCATCCTCGACCAGGTTGCGTTCGCCCACTGCCCCCTCGCGCGGGCCGTAGGCCGGGTATTCGGCCAGGATCACGCGCAGCCCGAGACGGGTGAGCGCAGTGGCGTAGTAGCCGCGATGTCCGGCATGGCCGGCATTGCCGTGAAACACGATCGCCGTGCCGCGCACGGGGCCCGCCGGCTCCGCCACCAGGCCGCGAAAGTCGCCCTCGGCCGGCCAGGCGACAAGCCCGGGCGACAGCATCTCGGCGACTTGCGCGCGGGCAGGAAAGTAGAGCAGACGGTCTTGAAGCATGGCAGGCGCGGCCAGCGCAATCGCGCAGGCCGTGACGAGCCGCAGCATGATCGCGACAGGTTTCATCTCGGAGCTCGGCGAGGGTTGCGAAGACCCGTCAGCCCTTGCGAAGCTCGCCGCAATAGATCAGGTGATCGCCGTCGGCCGGCGCGGTCCGCAATCCGAGAGCAAAGCGACCGTTCAGCAACTCATCGATCCCGACCGGCACCGAGTGCAATAGACGGAACGGCCCCCGGGCGCCGTAGCCGGTGCGCCCCGAAGACGTGGAGACAAGCACGCGCTCGTTCAGGGAATACGCCGGCTTAGCCGAAAGCGCACCGCATCGACCTTCATAGAGGTAGGTGTAGACATGCACGGGCAGCGTGGTGTTGCGCGGTACGCCGCTGAAGTTCAACACGATTCGCGTGGAGCCGTTCTCCGGAATCAGCGTCGCTTGCCCGACATCGCCGGCGGCGTAGGAGGTGGCGGTGAGCTTGAACACGATGGGTGCGGCGGCGTGCGCGGCCTCGGCCGGCAGCCCCTGGCTGACGCAGAGAGCCAAGGCAACCGCGCATCGCTCCAACTGGGGCATGTGCATCCACGACCTCGACGACCCGTACATCGAACCAGCTTAAGTCACAGGCCGGCGTGAGGCAAGGCGGTCGCGGCGCACGCATTGACAGCCATAAACCCCGGGCACAAGATGGCCTTCAGACGAAGGTCGCTATTGCCCCAAAACCACCGGAAAGGATGAACATGATGACTGTTCGCGCGCGTTTCTGCGCTCTTTGCATCGGCGCCGCTGTTGCGCTCGCCGGATGCAAGCAGATGGAGACGGCACCCGCCGCGGCGCAGCCATCGGCCGCCAACGTCCAACTGGTGGCCGATGCCTACATCTTCGGCTACCCGCTCGTGATCGCGGACCTCACCCGCCAGTTGGCCACCAACGTTCCCAAGGCCGGCGGCGGCGCCATGAAGGCGCCCGTCAACCAGATGGTCCACTTGCGCGAGTTTCCGGACTACACCTTCACCGACGTCGTCAGCCCCAACGCCGACACCCTGTATTCGACGGCCTGGCTCGACCTGGCCAAGGAGCCCATGGTGCTGAGCGTTCCGGACATGGGCAAGCGCTACTACCTGATGATGATGATGGACGCGTGGACCAACGTGTTCGCCGCGCCCGGCAGCAGGACGACCGGCAATGGCAAGGGAAACTTCGCGATCGTCGGCCCGCGCTGGAAGGGCACCCTGCCCGCGGGCGTCAAGGAGATTCGCTCGCCCACGGAAATGGCCTGGATCGTCGGGCGTACGCAGACCAATGGTGCACGCGACTACCCTGCTGTGCATGCGATCCAGGACAAGTACAAGCTCGTGCCCTTGAGCGCTTGGGGCAAACCGTACACCGCGCCTGCCGGCGCGCCGGTGAAGGCCGACGTCGACATGAAGACGCCACCGCCCGCGCAGGCGGCCGCCATGGATGCCACGGCCTTCTTCGGCAGGCTCAACCAGTTGATGGCGGGCAACCCGCCAGCCGCGGCCGATGCGCCCGCCATGGCGCGCTTTGCCGCGTTGGGTGTCGCACCGGGCAAGCCATTCGATCCCAAGGCCCTGGACCCGGCGATGGCAAGCGCGCTCGATGAAGGCTTGCGCACAGCCCGCGCCAAGCTACTCGAAGAAGCGAAGAAGCCGCACGGTCCGCGCGTCAATGGCTGGGAAGCATTGCCGGCGAACACGGCCAATTTCGGGACCGACTACAAATGGCGCGCAGTCGTTGCGCTGGTCGGGCTGGGCGCTAACCTGCCGGCCGACGCCATCTATCCTCATGCGGTGAACGACGTCGACGGCAAGCCTCTGAGCGGGGCCAATCGCTACGTGGTCCGCTTTCCGAAGGGGCAGTTGCCGCCGGTCAAGGCCTTCTGGTCGATCACGGCCTACAACGCCAAGCAGAATTTCGTGCAGAACCCGATCAACCGGTATGCCATCGGCGACCGCGACACGCTCAAGCGGGAGGCGGACGGTTCGCTCACCATCTACGTGCAGAAGGACTCGCCCGGCAAGGCCAGGGAATCGAACTGGCTTCCGGTGCCTGCCGATTCGTTCAACCTGTTCACGCAACTGTACTGGCCGACGCCGGCCATTGCTGACG
The DNA here is from genome assembly GCA_035476655.1 of Variovorax sp. Taxonomy (GTDB): domain Bacteria; phylum Pseudomonadota; class Gammaproteobacteria; order Burkholderiales; family Burkholderiaceae_C; genus Variovorax. The sequence continues at coordinate 11,047 of DATILH010000040.1, read as the reverse complement.
GGAACTGGAAGATGCCGCCCGTCGAAAGGGTGCAGTAGCCCGGCGCCTCAGACCGCCACGTGCTTGCGCAGGAACGCCAACTGCGTGCGCACGTTCTCGTCCAGGTAGTCGCCGTAGTAGGGCTGGAAGTGGTCCGACGCATGCAGCGTGAAGCGTGCATTGGGCATGCGGCCCGCCGCCTTGCGCGCGACATCGGCCGAGACGATGCTGTCCTTCGAGCCCGCGATCACCAGCGTCGGCACCCCCACCCGCCGCGCACTGCGGATCGGGTTGTAGCGGGGGATCTTCAGCGCCACCCGCGCCAGCACCTTGTTCTCCCAAGGCACGTCGACGATCGCCTTGAGTTCCTCCATGCCGCCCCAGGCCTCGGGGCCGGTCAGCACGGCGAAGTCGCCCGGGCGGCCGACCACGGGCAGGTAGTGCGGCTTGCCGACCAGGCTGCCGGCCAGGTCGCGCAGGCCTGCAAGGGTGAGCCTGAGGATCTTGCGCAGCGGCATGCGCGCGACCGCGCCCAGCCCGCTCATCAGCGGATGCCCGGCGATGACGGCAGCGATACGGTGCCCGCGCGCCGCCATGCACACCACGTGGCCGCCCGATAGCGAAGTGCCCCACAGCACCATGCGCTCCGCGTCGACCACCTGCAGCGTCTTCACGTGCCGGATGGCCGCGTCCCAGTCCTTCAGGTGGCGGAAAGGGTCCACCCAGTGGCGCGGCTGGCCTTCGCTGTCGCCGAAGTTGCGGTAGTCGAACAGGTAGACGGCGTAGCCGGCCTCCACGAAGCGCTGCGCATGCGGCATCAGCATCGCTCGCACGCCGGCAAAGCCGTGAGCCATCACGATCACCGGCGGGCGTTCGCCCCGGACCGGCATCAGCAGGGTGCCGGCACAGCGCAGGCCGCCGCTCTCGAACGAGGAGTCGATGCTTCTCATCGAAACGCTCGCGCTCAGGCGCCTACGGAAACCGGTGCACCGCGCCGCGCGGCGGCCCGGGCGGCATGCGCACTGCCGAACTCCAGCGCGCAATCCTCCACCGGATCCTTGAGCAGCATCACATGGTCCTTTTCCGGGCTGTGCAGGATGCGCCACGGCAGCCCCCTGCCCTGGCGCGGCAGCATCGCCGAGCCGCGTTGCGCATAGCCCGATTGCAGCGCGCCGACGATCGATTCGTCCTGCACCTGCCCATGAGGGGCGCGTGCCGTCACGACGTCGATGCCCTTCTGGTCCATGTGCTTGAGCAGCCGGCAGATGTAGGCCGCGGCCATGTCCACCTTGAGCGTCCAGGAGGCATTGATGTAGCCGAAGATCCAGCCCATGTTCGGGATGTCCTGCAGCAGCACGCCCTTGTAGGTCATCAGTTCGTTCACCGCGACGGTCTTGCCGTCTACGCAGAGTTCCATGCCGCCTAAGGACTGGATCTGCAGGCCGGTCGCCGTCACGATGATGTCGGCCTGCAGTTCCTTGCCGGATTTCAGGCCGATGCCGTTCTCGGTGAAAGTGTCGATCTGGTCGGTGACGACCGAGGCCTTGCCCGCGCGGATCGCCTTGAACAGGTCGGCATCGGGCACCGCGCACAGGCGCTGGTCCCAGGGCTTGTACTTGGGTGAGAAGTGCGTCATGTCGAAGTCCTCGCCAACCTGCTTGCGAACGCCGGCCAGCAGGAGCCGGCGCATCTGCTCGGGCCAGCGCTTGGAGGCCTTGTAGATCACGCGCGCCAGCAGCAGGTTGCGCCGGCGCGCCATGCCGAAGACCCAGCGGTCCGGCAGCACGCGCTGCAGCACCTCGGAAATCTTGTCGTAGGAAGGCAGCGAGAACACGTAGCTGGGCGAGCGCTGCAGCATCGTGATGTGGGCGGTCTCGTCGGCCATGCTGGGCACCAGCGTCACCGCGGTGGCGCCGCTGCCGATCACCACCACGCGCTTCCCGCGGTAGTCGAGCTTCTCGGGCCAGAACTGGGGATGGATGCACTGCCCCTTGAAGCGCTCGATGCCGGGAAAGCTCGGCCGGTAGCCGGCATCGTGGTTGTAGTAGCCAGTGCAGCTCACCAGGTAGTTGCAGGTAAAGGTGACGGTCTTGCCGCTCTCCTCGTCGAGCGCGCTCAGGGTCCAGCGCTTGTGCTCGCTCGACCATGATGCCTGGGTCGTCTTGATGCCGAAGCGGATCTTCCTGTCGACGCCGAACTCGCGCGCCGTGTCGGTGACGTACTGGCGGATCGACGGGCCGTCCGCCAGCACCTTCAGTTCGTGCCACGGGCGCAGCTTGTAGCCGAAGGTGAACATGTCCGAGTCCGAGCGGATGCCCGGGTAGCGGAACAGGTCCCAGGTGCCGCCGATGGCCTTGCGCCGCTCCAGGATGCCGACGCGCTTGCCGGGGCACTCCTTCTGCAGATGGCAGGCCATGCCGATGCCGGACAGGCCGGCACCGATGATCAGGACGTCGTAGTTGTTTGTCTCCATGTCTTTCGCCTTTTGTGTGGATGGGCTAACGGGTGGCTGGAGTATTCCCGGCTGCCCCCTTCTCTTCTTGACATGGCGAGACTTCTATTTGACATTGCGAGACATGACAGCGATGGTTCGCGCAAGCGGTCTGCAGGGCTACATGGCGCTCATGCGCAGCCTGGATCACGACCCCGCGGCCCTGCTGCGGCGCTACCGGATCGCGCCGGAATCGCTGGCGGACGAGGACGCGCTGGTCTCGCTGCGCGCCGGCGTCCACCTGCTGGAGGCCAGCGCCGTCGAGACCGGCTGCGCCGACTTCGGTCTGCGCCTCTCGCAGATGCAGGACGTGAGCGTGCTCGGCCCGCTGGCCATCGTCCTGCAGAACGCGCCCACGGTCCGCAAGGCCTGGGTCTACGTGTCCAGCCACATGTTCGTGCACAGCCCCGGGTTGGTGGTGGGCGTGCATGAGCGCAGTTCCTTGATTGAAGGTGCCGCGGAGATGAGCTTCGAGCTTCGGCTGGCCCGGCTGCCGGCGCAGCGGCAGACCGTCGATCTGTGCCTGGGCGACATGCACCACATCACGCGCCTGCTGGCCGGCCGGAGCTACGAGTTGCGCGCAGTCTCGCTGCCGCACGCGCCGCTGGCGCCACTGTCCACCTACAAGCGTGTCTTCGATGGCGCGGCGGTACATGCCGAGCAGCCGCGTGCTGCACTACACCTCAGCCCGGCCACGCTCGAGGCCGACCTGCAGGACACCAACCCGGCCCTGCGGCAGATTACGGAAGACTACCTGGCCAGGCATTTCCGCGTGCCCGGCGAAAGCGTCTCGGCGCGCGTGCGCCTGGCCTTGCGCCGCACCCTGGGCACGCCGCGCGGCAACAAGACCGATGTGGCCGACCTGCTCGCGCTGCATCCGCGCACCCTGCAGCGCCACCTGGCAGCCGAGAACACGACTTTCTTGGCCCTGCGCGAGGAGACGCGCCGGGAGGCGGCATTGCACTACCTGCGCGAGACCCGGATTCCCCTGGGACAATTGGCCGACCTGCTGGGCTTTTCCGAGCAATCGGCGATGACGCGCTCCTGCCGGCGCTGGTTCGGCGTGCCGCCGACCGAAATTCGTCGAGGGGCCGACGCTTCGCTGCAGGCCCCTTGAGCCAGGCCAACCCACCGACCACGAGATTCAAGCCATGGCCATCGCCCGATCCTTCGATACCGCCGACTACAAGCTCTTCCCCTCACCACGCAACGTGCACCGCGTGGTGTTCGAGCACCAGGTGTTCGTGCCGCATCCGTATGCGCTGATCGACCTGCCGAGCTACGACCTGAAGGGTCGCTACAGCCTCTTTGCCGCCTGCCGCCTTTCCGACGGCAAGATGGGGCAACTCGTCACCACCGAGGAGGCGGATGACGCAGTGAAGTTCAAGGCGAAGTTCGTGCCGGACTGAGTACGGACCGGACCGATCGCCTATTTCTTCGCGGCCGGCTCCACCGCGATCGCCACCGCCTCGGTGTAGACGGCCTTGACCTGGTCGCCGACCTTGATCAACTTGAGCTGCTCGGGGTCGCTCACCTTCAGGTCGACCGACTGCTCAGGCCCCTTCAGCGTCACCATCTTGGTCTTGTGGTTGACCGCGGTCACATCGGCGGTGACTTCGATCTTCTGGCCGACCACACCGGCGGGCTCGGCGCCGACGGCCGCACGCTCGCCGCTTGCGGAGACGGACCGGCTGCGCAGGTCCTTGCCGTCCTTCATCAGGGACAGCGACAAGGCCTGCTCATAGCGCACCAGCACCTTGTCGCCGACCTTGACCTGGTCCAGGTTGCGTACATGGGGGCCGATGGCCAGTGTCGACACCTTGCCCTTGGGGCCCTTGACCGTTACATGGCGGCCCGGCACGTCGATGGCCTCGACGGTGGCGCTGATGTTGACCGTTTCGACGATGGCCGCCTTGCCGGGCCCAGTCGCGGCCAACGCCGAGGCGTCGGCGCTGGGTTTGTCCTGTGCTGACGCAGGCAACGAGACGGCGCCGAGCAGAACGGCGGCCAGGAGTGCGGAACTTTTCTTCATGCAAATACCTTTCATGCGCGCAAGGCGCCGGGGCGCATCTTCCGACTGACGGTGCATTCCGTCAACGCGCCTCTTCGTGCGATAAAGGCCACCTCGGTGTCCAAGATGCGCCCGTCAGCCAGAAGAACGCCCATTGCCATCGGCCTTGCCTTGTTGGCGGCCGCGGCCATCGCCTTTGCCTGGCGCCTGTGGCCGGTGTCGGTCGAAACCGCACAACCCACGCGCGGCCCCGCCATTGAAGCGGTGTATGCCACCGGCACGGTAGAGCCCACGGTGATGGTGCCGGTGGCACCACGCATCGGCGGCCGGCTGCTGGCGATCGAAGCCGAGGAAGGGCAGCAGGTGCGCAGCGGCCAGCGCCTGGCGCGCATCGAGTCGGACGACCTCGAGCAGACCGTGCAGGAAATGCGCGCCCGCGAGCAGCTGGCACGCACCCAGTACGAGCGCAGCCGCCAGCTTGCGGCGCAGCGATTCGTCTCGCAGGCCGAGGTGGACCGCAGCCGCAGCGAGCTGCAGGCCGCGCAGGCCGCCGCCAAGCGGGCCGAGGCGCAGCGCGACTACAGCCAGCTCATGTCGCCGGCGGACGGCATCGTGCTGCGGCGCGACGGCGAGGCCGGGCAGTTCGTGCCGGCTGGCCAGGCGGTGTTCACCCTGGCCTGCTGCGCGCCGCTGCGGGTCACGGCCGAGGTCGACGAGGAGGACATCGCCCGCGTCAAGATCGGCCAGCAGGTCAGCCTGCGCGGTGACGCCCTGCCCAGGCAGCTGTTCGAAGGCGAGGTGGCCGAGATCACGCCCAAGGGCGACCCGGTGCAGCGCAGCTACCGGGTGCGCATCCGGCTCAAGGACGCACCGGCCGTCACCCACGGCCCGCTGCGCAGCGGCATGACCATGGATGCCAACATCATCGTGGCCCAGCGCGAGAACGCGCTGCTGCTGCCCAACCGCGCCTTCCAGAGCGATGCCGTGTGGGTGCTGCAGCAGGATGGCCGGCTGCAGAAACGCAAGGTGCAAAAAGGCGCAGCCGGCAGCGAGCGCACCGAGATCCTGTCCGGCCTGGCCGAAGTCGATACGGTGGTGCTGTCACCCGGCACTTCGCTGCGCGAGGGCCAGCGCGCCCGGGCCAGGCCCGGATGAGAACGCCATGGCCATCGCCCTCGACATCGCACTGGCCCATCTCACGAGCCGCAAGCGCCAGACCCTGGTCTCGCTCACCGGCGTGGTGCTGGGCGTAGCCTTCTTCCTGGCGGTCTCGGGCCTGATGCGCGGCTCCGAGACCGACTTCCTCAAGCGCCTGGTCGACAACAGCCCGCACATCACGGTGTATGACGAGGTGCGCCAGGGCCGCGTGCAGCCGGCCCAGCTGCGCTGGCCCGAGGGAGCGGTGAGCGTGCGCAACGTGCGGCCGCTGCGCGAGACGCGCGGCATCCGCGGCTGGCCGCAGCGCCTGGCCGCCATCGAGGCGCTGCCGCAACTGCGCGCCGCGCCGGTGCTGGCCGAGGCGGCCGTGCTCACCTTCGCTGGCCGCCAGCAGGGCGTGCAGCTCTCGGGCGTCATACCCGAGAAGATGAAGCATGTGACGACCATCGAGGAGAAGATGACCGATGGCTCGCTCGACGCCCTGGCCGCCGACCCGAACGGCGTGATCATCGGCCGCGGCCTGGTCGACAAGTTCAGCCTGCGCCTGGGCGGCACCGTCAACATACTGGCGGCCGACGGCAGCAGCCGTTCGCTGCGGGTGGTGGGCATCTTTCGCACCGGCAACTCGGCCTACGACGAGGGCCAGGCCTTCGTGCTGCTCAAGCGCGCGCAGGCGCTGCTCGGGCGCGAGAACCGGGTCAACCGCATCGTCATCCAGCTGAACGACCCCTACGCCGCGCAGCGGGTGGCGCAAAGCATCGAGGGCAGCACGGGCTACAAGTCGGTGTCGTGGATCGAGTCCTCGGAAGACCTGCTGAGCCTCCTTTTGGTGCGCAACATCATCATGTACAGCGTGGTCTCGGCGATCCTGGTGGTGGCGGCCTTCGGTATATACAACACGATTTCCACCATCGTGATGGAGAAGACGCGCGACATCGCCATCATGAAGTCGATGGGCTTTCATCCGCGCGACCTGCGGCGCATCTTCCTGCTCGAGGGGCTGATCGTCGGGCTGATCGGCAGCGCCTTCGGTCAGCTGCTGGGCCTGGGGTTGATGCACATCATGTCGCGGGTCGAGATCCGGCCACCCGGCGTGACCGAGGTGGTCCACCTGCCGATGTTCTGGGGCGTGGAGCAGTTCGCGCTGGCGGCGGCCTTCGCCCTCGCCGCCTGCATGGCGGCCTCCTGGCTGCCGGCGCGGCGCGCCGGGCGCGTGCGGCCGGTGGAGATCCTGCGAGGGGCCGCATGAGCGAGGTGATCCGCCTCGAGCAGGTCACGCGCACGCTCGAGGGCGAGGTGCCGGTGACGCTGGTGCGGGACATCAACCTCAGCATCGAGCGCGGCGAGTTCGTCTGCGTGATGGGCCCCTCGGGCTCGGGCAAGTCCTCCCTGCTCTACCTGCTGGGCCTCCTGGACGTTCCGAGCCACGGCCGCATCTGGATCGACGGCCAGGACACCAGTACCTTCGACGAAGACCAGCTCACCAACTTCCGCCTGGCGCGCCTGGGCTACGTGTTCCAGTTCCACTTCCTGCTGCCGGAGTTCAGCGCGCTCGACAACGTGCTCCTGCCCATTCGCAAGCTGGGCCGGCTGTCGGAAGACCTGGCGAAGGCGCGCGGTGCGCAACTGCTGGACCAACTGGGTCTGGAGGGCCATCACCACAAGCGGCCCAGCCAGCTCTCCGGCGGCCAGCAGCAGCGCGTCGCCATCGCCCGCGCGCTGGCCAACGACCCGCTGGTGATCCTGGCCGACGAGCCCACCGGCAACCTCGACTCGGCCGCCAGCAACAACGTGCGCGACATCCTGCGCGAACTGACCCACAGCAACGGCGTGGGCCACAAGACCATCGTGGCCGTCACCCACGACGCCGACTTCGCCTCGGCGGCGGACAGGCGCATCGGCATCGTCGACGGCCGCATCGACATGGGCTGGCGGCCCGAATCCGTCGCCCCCGGCGCTGCGCAGTGAATTCCGACGGGTTGAGCGCGTGAGCGCTCAACCCAGACGGATGTTCGCGTCCTTGATGATCTTGGCCCAGCGCGGCGTGTCACGCTGCATCACCGCCACCAGGTCTTCCGGTGTGCTGCCGACCGGCGTCATGCCCATGTCGGACAGGCGCTGCCCCACCTCGGGACCCTTGACCTCGGCGGCAATTGCCGACGACAGCCTGGCGACGATGGGTGCCGGCGTGCCGGTGGCCACGAACATGCCCATGAAGCCGTTGGCCTCGAAGCCCGGGTAGCCCAGCTCGCCCAGCGTCTTGAGCTACGGCAGCGGCTTGAAATGCTGGGTTCCCGTCATCGCGAGGAAACGCAGCTTGTCGCTCTTGAGCTGGGAATTGGCCGTCGACTGGTCGATGAAGACCAGGTCCAGCGTGCCGCCCAGCAGGTCGTTGAGCATCGGAGCCGCGCCCTTGTACGGCACCGGGATCAGGTCGATGCCGGCGCGCAGCTTGAGCAGTTCGCCATGCAGGTGCGAGGAGGTGCCGTTGCCATAGGAGCCGATGCTCAACTTGCCCGGCCTGGACTTGGCCAGCGCAACCAGCTCGGCCACCGAGTTCACCAGCAGCCTGGAAGACACCGCCAGCAGGTCGGAGCCCAAGGCCATCAGCGAGACCGGCGCGAAGTCCTTCGCAAAGTTCACCGGGATGTTGGGCATCATCGCCGGCAACTGGATCATCGAGGTGATGCCCAGGTAGAGGGTGTAGCCGTCCGCCGGCGCGCCCAGCACGTTCTGCGCCGCCACGATGCCCGCGGCGCCCGCCTTGTTGACCACCACCACCGCCTGGCCCAGTGTCTTGCTCATGCCGATGGCCAGCGCGCGGCCGAGAATGTCGGTGCCGCCGCCCGGCGCGCCGGGCACGACGATGCGCAGCGCCTTCTCGGGCCATTTGGAAGCGATGCCCTGCGCATGGGCGAGCGGCGTCGCCAAGGCGGCCAGCGAGAGCGAGGACAGCAAGAAGCTTCTGCGGTCGGTAGATTTCGTTCGGGTTGTCTCCGTGGGTTTCATGATGGGATCAATGGGCGGCCGGCGCAGGATTGGCCTTGGCGTGCTCCTGCTCCTGCAGTTCGCGCCAGGCGATCTTTCCGGTCGGGCCTTTGGGCAGGCTCGCCACGATCTCGACGATGCGCGGCGCCTTGTAGGTGGCCATGTGCTCCTTGCACCAGCCGAGCAGTTCGTCGGGCGTGTCGCGGGCGCCGTCACGCAAGGCGACGATGGCCTTGACGGTCTCGCCGCGCTTCTCGTCGGGCGAGGAGATCACGCGGGCCTCCAGGATGCGGGGGTGCGTGTTGAGGCTGGCCTCCACCTCCGCGGGCCACACCTTGTAGCCGGAGGCATTGATCATTCGCTTCAACCGGTCGCGCATGAAGGCATAGCCGTCCTCGTCGAAGTTCGCCAGGTCGCCTGTGCGCAGGAAGCGCTTGCCGTCGATCACGACGAAGCTTTGTTCGTTGGCCTCGGGCTTGTTCCAGTAGCCCAGCATCACTTGCGCGCCATGCGCGATCACCTCCCCCACTTCGCCTGGCCCCACCGGCTGCAGCGTTTCGGGGTCGACGATGCGCAGGTCGACGCCGAAGGTCGGCACGCCAAGGCAACGCCGATGCGCTCGCCCTCCTCATCACTGCCGAGCAGGGCCGGCCGCTGGCGCTGGCGCGCCAGGAGGTGCTGGGCTGCATGCACTGGTGCCGCACGGTGGCGAAGATGGAACTGCCCGGCACCGAACGCAGCGACAAGGCAGGCATCCACTGGCGCACCCAGCGTGCGCCGCTGGGCGTGGTGGCGGCCATTGCACCCTGGAACTTTCCGCTCACCATGGCCGTGTGGAAGCTCGCGCCTGCGCTGTTGGCTGGCAACTGCGTGGTGCTCAAGCCCTCGCCTTTTACTCCGCTGGCAACCTTGCGCCTGGGCGAACTGGCGGCCCAGCTCTTCCCGGTCGGCGTGCTCAACGTGGTGTCGGGCGGCGACCAGCTCGGGCCCTGGCTCACGGCGCACCCGGGCATTGCCAAAGTGGCTTTCACCGGCTCCACCGCCACCGGGCGCCGCGTGATGGCCTCGGCCGCGCCCACACTCAAGCGCCTGACCCTGGAGCTGGGCGGCAACGACGCCGCCATCGTGCTGCCCGACGTGGCGGTGACCAAGGTGGCGCAGCGCCTGTTCATGGGCGCCTTCCTCAATTCGGGCCAGGTCTGCATCGCGGCCAAGCGCATCTATGTGCACGACGCCATCTACGACGAGTTCGCCGCCGCCTTCGCCGCCTGCGCGAAGGCCGCGAAGCTGGGCAACGGGCTGGACGAAGGTACCCAGCTCGGCCCGGTGCAAAACCGGCCGCAGTACGAGCGCGGGAAGGAACTGATCGCCGCCACGCAAGCGGCCGGCCATCGCTTCTTGGCCGGTGGCCAGGCACCCGAGGAAGGCGCCGGTTACTTCATCGCGCCCGCGGTGGTGGACAACCCGCCGGACGACGCGCGCATCGTGGTGGAAGAGCCCTTCGGCCCCGTGGTGCCGCTGCTGCGCTTTGCCGGCATCGACGAGGTGGTGCGGCGCGCCAACGATACGGAGTTCGGCCTGGGCGCCTCGATCTGGTCAGCCGACGCGAAGGCGGCGCGTGCCATCGGCGAACGGCTGGACGTGGGCACCGTGTGGATCAACTGCATCCACCTGATGGATCCGCTGACGCCCTTCTCCGGCCGCAAGCAATCGGGGCTGGGGGTCGAGAATGGCGTCGACGGCCTGCTCGAGTTCACCGCCAACAAGACATTCGTGGCCGCCTGATCCAGGCGCGCCATCCATTGAAGCCTTTGAAGGAAATGAAGATGCAGCCAATGCGCTCCAAGGCCGTGGTCTACCGCGGCAACGGCACCACCATCCACGTAGAGGACATCCTGGTCGACCCGCCGGGCCCCGGCGAGGTGATGGTCAAGCTGGCGGCCTGCGGCGTGTGCCACAGCGACCTGTCGGTGACCAACGGCACCCTGCCCTTGCCGACGCCGGTGATCCTCGGCCACGAAGGCGCCGGCACGATTGCCCAGGTGGGCGAAGGCGTGACTGCGTTCAAGGTGGGCGATCCGGTCATCAGCAGCTTAGTCAACACCTGCGGCAAATGCCGCTACTGCACGACCGGCCGTGCCAACCTGTGCGAGGCCGGCAAGGCCACCCGCCCGGCATGCTGCTGGGTGGCCACCAGCGCACCAGGGACGCCCAGGGTCAGCCGCTGGGCGTGATGGCCGGCTGCGGCGTGATGGCCGAGTACGCCACCCTGCACCAGGACAGCGTGGTGAAGATCGTGCCCGGCGTGCCGCTGGACCGCTGCGCGCTGATCGGCTGCGGCGTCATGACCGGCTGGGGTGCGGCCTGCAACACGGCCAAGGTGGAAGCTGGATCGATCTGCGTGGTGTTCGGTGCCGGCG
>DATILH010000039.1:0-12118 GCA_035476655.1 Variovorax sp. | reverse complement strand
CCCGCGTGAAGCGGGGCATCGCTTCTGTCCGAACTGCGGCGCCCGCCTGGACGCCCAGCGCGAACTCAAGCAGGTCACGGTGCTGCTGGCCGACCTGTGCGGCTCCACCGAGCAGGTGGTGCGCACCGACGCCGAAGGCGGGCAGGCCTACCTGGACGAGGCGCTGCGCCTCATGTCCGAAGCCGTCGCGGTCTACGGCGGCACACAGGTGCAGTGGCGTGGCGACGAACTGCTGGCCTTGTTCGGCGCGCCCGTGGCGCACGAAGACCACGCGCTGCGCGCCTGCCTGGCCGCCATCGCCATGCTCGACGCGATGAAGGCGCAGAACTCGCGGCAGGTGCCGATGCAGGTGCGCATCGGCATCGATTCGGGCGAGGTGATCGCCGGCCCGGGCAGTGGCGAGCTGTCGGGCAGCTACCGGGTGGACGGGGCGCCGCTGCACCTGGCTTCCAGGCTGGAAAAGCTGGCGCCGCCGGCCAGCGCCTACATCAGTGGCAGCACCCAGCAACTGGTGGTCGGCCAAGTCGACACCCGGGCGCTGGGCCTGCGCAGCCTGCGCGGCTTCAGCGCGCCGGTCGAGATCCATGAAATCGTCGGTGGCCTGCAGGACTCGGCGGCCGCGCCGCTGGCGCGCCGGCGCTTTCTCGGCCCGCTGGTCGGCCGTGTCCAGGCCCTCGAGGAACTGGCGCAACTGGCCGAGGGTGTGCGCAGCGCCGGGCTGCGCGCGGTCGGCGTTCGCGGCGACGCCGGGATCGGCAAGTCGCGCTTGCTGGCCGAGCTGTCCACACGGCTGGCCGAACAGGGCTTCACGACCGTGTCGGTCGTGGCCCGCAGCTATGCCAGCCAGGCGCCCTACAGCCTGGTGGCCGACATCGTGCGTGCCCTGCAGGGCGCAGCGCCAGGCGAGGCGGCCAAGCTGCCGCACGATGACGACCACGGGGCCGAACTCCATGCGGCCGCGCTGGCCGACCTGCTGGGCCATGCCGATCCGGCCCTGGCCTGGCGCGCGCTGACGCCAACGCAGCGGCGCGAACACCTGGCCCACACCTTTGTCGCCCTGGTGCGCGCCTGCATGGGCGGTGCGCCCTTGCTGCTGCTGGTGGAAGACGTCTTCCTGGCCGACCAGAGCAGCGTGCGCCTGCTGGAATCGCTGCCGCGGCGCCTGCAGGAACAGCCCTTGCTGCTGATGATGAGCTACCGGCCGGACTTCACGCATCGCTGGAGCGATGCGCCATGGTTCACCGAGCACCAGGTCGGCCCGTTGGCATCGCAGGACCTGTCCAGTCTGGCCAACGAACTGCTGGGCAGCGATGCCAGCCTGCAGGACATCCGCGCCACGCTGCTGGAGCGGGCCGAAGGCAATCCGCTGTTCCTGGAGCAGATGGTGATGACGCTGGTGGACGGCGGCAGCCTGCTGGGCACCCCAGGCGCTTACCGGCGCGCACCAGCGGAGATGCTGCTGCGTGTGCCAGCCTCGATCCAGACCATCATTGGCGCGCGGGTCGACCGCCTGCCCGAAGGCGCCAAGGCCAGCCTGGAAGCGGCCGCCATCATCGGTGAGCCGATCGCCGCCGCCACGGTGGCAGCGGTACGCGGCATCTCCAGGGCAGACGCCGAGCGCCACCTGCGCCAGGCCATGTCCGGCGGCCTGGTCGCTGCAGCGGCGCAGCCCAATGTCGATGGCTATGCCTTCCGCCATGGCCTGGTGCAGGAATCGGTGTTGGCCAGCCTGACGCGCACGCGCCGGCGGCAGCTGCACCGCGCCGCATTCGAGGCCTATCGCAGCGGCTCGGGCGAGACGCCGGCCGATGCCGCGGTGCTGGCGCACCACGCCTTTCACGGCGAGCAGTGGCAGGCTGCGGCTGAATGTGCGCTGCGCGCCATGGCGCGTTCCATCGAACGCTCGGAAAACAAGGACGCGCTGCGCGTCTTCGAGCTCGGCCTGGACGCCGCGCGCCGGATCGAGTCCGAGGCCGCCATGCTGCCCAGCGAGCTGGCACTGCGCGTCGAGGCGCTCGGCGCGCAGATGGCGCTGGGCCAATTCGATGCCATCGTCTCCAATCTGGAGCGGGCCGAGAGCATCACCTTGGCCTTGGGCGACACGCGGCGCCAGGCGGCGGTGTCGCTGCAGCTGGCCGTCACGCTGTGGGCCTGCGGCAGCTACCAGCAGGGGCTGTCGGTGGCCACGCAGGCCGGCAAGGCGGCCCAGACGGCCGGCAGCCGCAGCCTGCAGATGGCGGCGATGCAGACGCGCATGATGCTGCACCACGGGCTGGGCCGCTATGTCGAGGCCACCGACGATGCCATGGAGGTGGTCCGCGAATTCGCCGCCGAACTGCAGGCCCGGCGCCTGTTCCCCGGCTGGGCGGTGATGGCCTCCACCAACCTGCACGCCTTCATCGCCGACATCATGACCTTGCGCGGCGACCTGGTGGCGGCGCAGGCGGCCTGCGATGCCGGCTATGCCGAGCTGGAAGAACAGGACCATCCCTTCTCGCGCGTGCTGCTCGATTTTTCCAAGGGCGAGCTGCTGCTGGCGCAGAACCGCCCGGCGGAAGCCGCGGCCCTGCTGAAGACCGCGCTGGACCTGTGCCGGGTGCACGAGGTGTCGAACATGTACCCGGCCATCCTTGCACACCTGGGCGGTGCGCTGGCCTTGAGCGGACGCGCGGGGGAGGCGCTGGCGCTGCTGGAGCCGGCCGTGGCGCAGAAGCTGTCGCGCGCCGGCGGGCGCTACAACGAGTACTACTTCCCCTACTTCCTGGCGATCGCGCTGCAGGAGGCCGGCCGCATCGACGAGGCCGCCGTGGCCGCGCGCCAGGCCTGCGACGCCGCAGCCTCCTTCCAGCAGCACGGCCACGAGGCACGGGCCCTGCTGCTGCTGGCGGGCCTCGAGCTGCGCCTGGGCCGGAACAGGGATGCGCGCAATCACTTGACCGAGGCCAAGGCGCTGGCGCGCACCTGCGGCATGGAGGGCTTCCTGGACCAGGCAGCGGCGCTCGACCATGCGTGAGTGGTTCGGCCGGGCCATGACCTGGGCCCGCTACCACGCCGTCAGCGCCGTGGTCCACCAGCCCCGTCTGCTTCGATTCATCGCGCGCACCGCGCAGCAGCAGCCCTGGTTCGCCCGCATCGGGAAGATGGTCGCCAGCCGCGCCGACGTGGTGGGCACCTTCGATCGCCCGCTCGCCTTCTCCAGCACCGCGCACCGCCCGCAACTCGTCGCCGGCGACTTCATGATGGGCATGGAGTCCGGCCCGCAACACTCGGCCGAGCGCGCCTTGCTGGTCTCGCATCTGCCCAAGCCCGGGGAGTTCGAACGCTGCGCGGTCCAGGAAAGTCGCAAGCGCATCGACGCACTGCTTGCCGGCCCGGTGCGCGCCTTCGACCTGATCGACGACTACATGGTGCCGGTGGCCTGGCAGGCGATCGGCGGCGCCTTCGGTGCGGCACTGCCCACGCTGGCGCCGGGCGACCCGATGCTGCTCAACTTGCGCTATGTCGGCGCGCACCTCATCGCCGGCAACGTGGCCACCGAGGCGGTGCAGGCGCGCGCACGCCGCAGCGCCGCCGAACTCAACGCCTGGGCACGCCAGCACATGGATCAGCTCTACCCGCTGTGGAGCGATGGCGGCAAGTTCAGCCGCGACGTGGTGGCGCGCAACGTGGTGGGCATGCTGTGGGTCGGCCACCCGGCCACGGCGCAGAGCGGGGCGCTGATCATGCAGGAGCTGCTCGCGCGGCGCGCCGAGCCTGCGATCAAGGCCCTGATCGAGCGCGTCCGCACGCACGCCGACCCCTGGAACGACCCGTCCCTGCGCAATGCGCTGAAGCTGCATGTGCTGGAACTGCTGCGCTTTCGCCCGCCCTTTCCCATCCTGACTCGGGATGTGCGGCGCGACACGCTCTACGGCGCCGACGGCAAGAGCCGCGCCCAGGGCGGAACGACGCTCACCCTGATGGCCATCGGCGCGATGTTCGATCCGGCCGCGACCGGCGAGCCGCCCGACGACTACGTGCCTGAGCGCAGCTCTTTCCATTCGGAGGACGACCGCTTCCTGCTGTTCGGCTGGGGCAAGCGCCAATGCCCCGGGCGCGACCCGGTGGTCGAGATCCTGGCCGCTGCGCTGCTGGGCCTGTTGCAGTTGCCGAAGCTGGATTGGGCCGACCCGTGGTGGCGCCGCTTGCGCTACGACGGGCCGATCATTTCGTCGATGCGCCTGAAGTTCCGCGAGAAGGACTGAAGCGATGGCACGCCAGCAGATGATTTGCTTCGTCACACCGAACGCGCCCATGGATATCGCGCCCCCGGTGACGCGCCGCATCGATGCCCTGTTCCACAAGATCGGCCGCGTCCACTTTGCCACCCTGGCCCTGCTGCCGCCCGCGCCGGACGCCTCGGCGCTTGCCCAGCCTTCGCTGATGTTCGAGGTCGTGACGGACGAGGATCTCGCGCTGCCCGACCTGGTGGGGCTGATGCTGGAGCACGCCTTCCTTGTGCTGTGGCAGCTCTACAAGGTCAACTGGTCGGGCCCGCGGCACGCGGACGTCGGCAGCAAGCGCGAATGGTTGCGCGCCTTCCTGCTGGCGCATGCAAGTGCGGCGGACTGCGGCTTCGTCGGCGCGCGCGACCGCAACGTGGCGCAGGTGCTGGCCGAGGATCACCTGTTCGAGAAGGCGCGCGAGGCGCTGCACGGCCTGCCGCCCGGGCAGCGCCCGGCCGATGCGCGCGTGCTGGCCGAGCGCATGGTGGACTGGGCCATGCGCCAAGGCTTCGGCTGGATCGCCGGGCCCGCGCCGCGCTCGCGTTGGCGCAAGGGGCCGGACTTCGGTGTGGCGGATTGGGTGGCGCTGGCGGTGCACCTGGTGCTGCCGGTGATTGCCTTTCTGGGCGTGCTGGTGCTGATGGGCGGAATCGTTTTTGGCACGGCGCACGGCCTGAAAGCCTTGGGTCTGCCCAGCCTGAACGAGACGCCGGCCCTCGTCTTCATGGCGGCGCTGGCGTTGCTGCTGGCGCTCGTGGTGCCCTCGTTGCTGGCCTTGTCCACCGGCATGGGGTTGTTGGCCCTCGTCGCCTTCATCGTGGTCTTTTCGCTGCTCGCCATCGGTGTCGCGGCGGGTGCGGGAATCTATGCGCTTCTTGGCGACCCAGCCTGGCCGAGGTTGGCGGCCAACCTCGGCCTGCTGGGCTTGCTGGGCTTCGTCACCTTCGCCTTCGCTGCGGGCTTCGTGGTGCTGATCCGCGTGCTCTTCGCATTGCGTGCGCCGCCCTTCTTCATGCCGGCGGCGGTGTTGACGCTCATGGGCGTTGCGTACGCGCTGACCTGGATGTTTGCGCGGCTGATGCTGACCGTCCTGAAGGCGCTCCCCTGGATCCCTCCGTCCAGCGCCGGCAGCATGGCGCAGCAACAGGCGTGGGTGCTTGCCGCGGCTGTCGCGGTGGTGGCCGTGCTGGCGCTGGGCATTGGCCTGTTCACGCGCTGGGTGCCAGAGCTGCTGGCCATGGCGGGGGGACGCTTGGACAAGCCCGCAGAGCGGCCCCAACTGCCGGCCCACCAGGTCCATCCCAGCCTGCAGGCCTGCGAGGCGGCGCTGGCGAGGCGCACCAGCCACATGATCAGCCTGACCGAGCTCAAGTGGCCCTACCGCTGGAGTCGCTTCAGGCTGTGCGTGGCGTTCCGGCTCATCCAGGCGCTGGGCGATACCGTCTTCACCGAAGGCGTCCTGGGCAACGCGCGCGGCATCAAGTTCGGCCACTGGCACATCATCGGCGACGGCAAGCGCCTGCTCTTCTGCAGCAACTTCGACAGCGCCCTTGGCGGCTACCTCGACGAGTTCATCCTGGGCGCCAGCGAGGGCATCAACCTGATCTGGCGCAACAGCAAACTGCGTCCGCGCAGCGCGGCGCGCTGGGATCAGCCCGGCGTCGAACTCGAGTGCCCCTTCCCGCTGACCAGGGCGCTCATCTACAAGGGCTGCAAGGCCGAGCAGGATTTCAAGGCCTATGTGCGCGCCAGCATGCTGCCGCACCTGCACCGCTTCGAGGCCTACTGCCTGGCCAATGAAGACATCGAGCGCGCCACCCGGCTGCGCGAGGCGCTGCGCGGCACGCGCACGGCGCTGAAGGACGAACAGATTGCGAGGGCGCTGGAATCATGATGACCCTGTTCGGCAAGAAGAAGGAAGAGCCGCTGGAAGGCTTCAAGTCGAGCTTCCAGGACATTCCCGCCATCGTCGGTTCCGGCCTGCCGCAGCTGCGGCGCGCCCGCTACCTGCTGGTGCAGGTGGACGACGCGCAGGCCGCGCGTGCCTGGCTGCGCGAGTTGCTCGCCAGCGACGTGGTGCACAGCCTGGCCCGTGTGCGTGGCAAGGCGCCGCCAAAGAAAGCGAAGAAGGGCGCAGCGGCCACTGCCGTCGCCAAGCCCTCGCGCGACGTCAAGGAATCCGTCACCGTTGCCTTCAGCCACGCCGGCCTGCAGGCGCTCGGCCTGAAGGAAGACGCCGACTATCCATTCCCCACGCCCTTTCGCGCCGGCATGGCCAGCCTGATGCGGCGCCAACTGCTCGGCGAGCCCAAGGAGCCCTGGCAATGGGGTGACGTGCGCGAGGAAGACGAGTTCCAGACACACATCTTCGTGGCCCATTACTGGAGCGAGCACGAGGTGGCACAGCCTCTGGCCCTCCTCGATCCGGCGCAGCTGCCCGCCGGCCTGTGCGCGCGCAGCGTGGCCAGTTGCCCCAGCTACATCGCGGCGCGCCATTCAGCCAACCCGGCCGTGTACGAGCCCTTCGGCTTTCGCGACGGCATCGGCCAGCCGGTGCTGGAGGGCATGGGTTGGTCGAAAGCCGAAGCGGCCGCGCGCAAGGCCTCGGGCCCGCTCTTCGACGACCGCATGGTCAAGCCCGGCGAGTTCGTCCTGGGCCAGGTCAACCAGTACGGCGAGCGCGCCTATTGCTCCAATGTCGAAGGCTGGCCGGGAGAGAAGTCGCCCACCACCGGCTTCACGCGCAACGGAACCTATCTGGCGGTGCGCCAGATCGCGCAGGACGTGGCGACGTTCTCGCGCTTCACCGCCAACCATGCGCTGCCCCAACTGGGCAGCCTCATGGTCGGGCGCCGCAAGCCGGACCCGGCCGTGCCCGCGGAGGCCGGCTATTCGGTGCTGAGCGATGCCCGTCCCCCCTCCGAGATCGACGCCTTCCGCTACCTGGCGCCAGACGCCAACGGCTTCCAGTGTCCGCGTGGCGCCCATGCACGGCGGGCCAATCCGCGCGACGCGCTGGCGAGCGGCGTACAGGACGGCATCGACAGTTCGAAGCTGCACCGGATCCTTCGCCGCGGCCGCGTCTATGCCGAAGCTTGTTCCGAAGGCGTGGACTTCGCCGCCTGCAGCGGACATGAGAAGGGCCGCGAAGGCGAGACGCCCTGCGGCCGCGGGCTTATGTTCGTGGCGCTGAACACCGATTTCGAGCGCCAGTTCGAGTTCGTGCAGAAAAGCTGGATCGCCGGCTCGCGCTTCGGCGACCTGCGCGACGAGCAGGATCCCCTCCTGGGCACCTCGACGGATCGCGCCTTCAGTGTGCAGGGCTGCCCTGTGGGCGAGCGAATCACGAATTTGCCGCGCTTCACCACGGTACTGGGCGGCGGCTATTTCTTTGCGCCCAGCCTGTCGGCCCTGAACTGGCTGGCGCAGGAAAGAAGCTGACGGCTACTTCGCGCTGCCGTCCAGCTTGGCCAGCGTCTGCCCGCGGTCGTCCAGGAGGATCAGCTCGTTGCCGGCGATGCTGTAGTTGGTGGTGGCCTGCAGCGCGGCCATGAAGCGCGCCTCGAGCTGTCCGCGGCCGGCGTCCTGGCAGGCCATGCGGGTGGACGCCAGCGGCCCGAT
Organism: Variovorax sp.; assembly: GCA_035476655.1. Lineage (GTDB taxonomy): Bacteria > Pseudomonadota > Gammaproteobacteria > Burkholderiales > Burkholderiaceae_C > Variovorax. Next base: position 4,232 of record DATILH010000039.1, on the reverse strand, counting down.
CTTGAGCTGGGCGCCGGTGCGCTGGTAGCTGCCGGAGATGCGGTTGCAGCCGCCCGAGCCGCTGACGCGCTTGGTGCCGCCGTCGAACATGACCTGTGCGCTCTGGCGCGGATCCTGGCTGGGGATCACCGGCTGCGCGTCGATGCTGGCCAGGCGCCAGGTGCGCGATTCGATCGGCTGGTCCAGGCTCACGCTGCTGCAGCCCGCGACCGCGAAGGCCACGAAGAAGCAGGGCAGGGCCGCCCGGCAAAAGGCGAAGCGCGCGAGGAATGGCATGGCAGGGTCCTTGTCCGATCTGGGGGTGGCAGCATCGTAGCGGCTCGCCGTGGCGCAAGAGCTCAGCTCAGCACCACGCTGCTCAGGCGGCGCCGGTAGCTGGCCACCGTCGGATCGTCCGGCGGGATCTGGCCGTCGGCCACCTTGGGCTTGGGCGGCTCGATGATTTCCAGGATGGCGATGTAGGTCTTGCGCGCCAGCTCTTCGTTCCAGGCCTTGTCGCGCATCAGGATCTCGAGCAGCTCGTCCATCGCCTCGGTCCAGTTCTGCTGCGCCATCAGGAGCTGGGCGCGGTCGAAGCGGGCCTCGAAGTCGCGCTTGGCGGCGGCGATCCTGGCGTCGAGTTCGGCCAGGGTAAGTGCCTTGCCGGCCGGCGGCGCGGCGAAGTCGATCGCGTTCATCCAGCGTTGCAGCGCGTCGAAGCGGCGCACCAGGCCGGTCTTGGCGATGACCGGCGCGAAGGCGACCTTGGCGTCGTCCACCCGGCTTTCCTGCAAGAGGAGCTTGACGTAGTCGAAGCGGACATCGTCGTTGGCCGGGTCGGTCGCCACCGCGTGCTGCAGCTTCTCCAGCGCGCCCTGGGTGTCGCCCTCGGCCAGCGCGGCGCTGGCTTCATCCTCGTGGGCCGCCGCCTCGGCCTCGTCGGCGCCGGGCACGTGCTTGTCCAGGAACTGGCGGATCTGCTCGGCCGGGATCGCGCCGACGAAGCCGTCCACCGGCTGGCCGCCGGAGAACAGCACGCAAAAGGGGATGCTGCGCACCCCGAACATCTGCGAGAGCTGCTGCGAGATCTGGGGCACCTTGTCGGCGTCCAGCTTGGCCAGGGTGAAGCGGCCGCCGTATTCGACCTCCAGCTTTTCCAGCACTGGGCCGAGTTGCTTGCAGGGCCCGCACCATTCGGCCCAGATGTCCAGCAGCACGGGCGTCGCCATGGAGGCGTCGATCAGATCGGCCTGGAAGTTGTCGAGGGTGATGTCAATCATCGAGTGGATCTGGAGGTGAACCGTAAAATTGAAACCATGAACCAAACAATTCAGGTTGGCGTCGTGATGGGCTCGAACTCCGATTGGGAGACGATGCGCCACGCGGTCGAGATTCTCCAGCAATTCGGCATCGGCCACGAAGCGCGGGTCGTGTCGGCCCATCGCATGCCCGACGAATTGTTCGCCTATGCGCAAAGCGCGGCGCCGCGAGGCCTGGCGGCCATCATCGCGGGCGCCGGCGGGGCGGCACACCTGCCGGGCATGCTGGCCTCCAAGACCACCGTGCCGGTGCTGGGCGTGCCGGTGGCCAGCCGCCACCTGCAGGGGGTGGATTCGCTCTACAGCATCGTGCAGATGCCCAAGGGCGTGCCGGTCGCCACTTTCGCCATCGGCAATGCCGGTGCTGCCAACGCGGCCCTGTTCGCGGTGGCCATGCTGGCTTCGGGCAATCCGCAGCTTCGCGCCCAGCTCGATGCCTTCCGTGCCCGCCAGACCGAGGCGGCAAAGGCCATGACCCTGCCGCCGCCGGAGCAGGGCGAGGCGCCGGTGTCGCCCTTTACGCCACAGGGCGGGGGTGCGCTGTGAGCCCGGGCGTGTCCTTGAGGAGCCCGTTGCTGCCCGGCGCCACGCTGGGCGTGATGGGCGGCGGCCAATTGGGTCGCATGTTCGTGCATGCGGCCCAGCAGGCCGGCTATTTCACGGCGGTGCTCGATCCGGATGCCGACAGCCCGGCCGGCCGCGTCAGCCACCACCATGTGCATGCCGACTACCTCGACGGCGACGGGCTGGCGCGGCTGTCGCGCCTGGCCGATGCCATCACCACCGAATTCGAGAACGTGCCGGCGCGGGCCCTGGCCTCGCTGGCAGGCGACGTGCCGGTGGCGCCGGCTGCCGAGGCGGTATCCATCGCCCAGGACCGCATCCGCGAGAAGGCGCATTTCGTGCGCTGCGGCGTGGCCTGCGCGCCCTATGCCGTCATCGAGTCGACCGAGCACCTGGCCGCCGTCGGCGACGAACTGCTGCCCGGCATCCTGAAGACCGCAAGCCTGGGCTACGACGGCAAGGGCCAGCAGCAGGTGGCCACGCGCGGCGAACTGGGCGCGGCCTGGAAGGCGGCCGGCGAGGTGCCCTGCGTGCTCGAGAAGCGCCTTCAGCTCGCTTTCGAGTGCTCGGTGATCGTCGCCCGCGGGCACGACGGCGCGGCAGTGAACTTCAAGCCGCAGCGCAACCTGCACCGCCACGGCATCCTGGCGGTCACCGAGGCGCACGAGGAAGCCCTGCCGCCCGAGCTGTCGCAGCACGCCGTCGAGGCGGCGCTGGCCATCGCCCATGGCCTGAACTACGTGGGCGTGCTGTGCGTCGAGTTCTTCGTGCTGCAGGACGGCTCGCTGGTGGTCAACGAGATGGCGCCGCGCCCGCACAACAGCGGCCACTACACCATCGACGCTTGCGACCAGTCGCAGTTCGACCTGCAGGTGCGCACCCTGGCCGGCCTGCCGCTGGTGGCGCCGCGCCAGCACAGCCCGGCGATCATGCTCAACCTGCTGGGCGAGCTGTGGCTGACGCAGGGCAGCAAGGTGGTCGAGCCGCCGTGGGCCGCGGTGCTGGCCCTGCCCGGCACCCGGCTGCATCTGTACGGCAAGCTGGAGGCACGCAAGGGCCGCAAGATGGGGCACCTGAACATCACGGCGGCCAGCGTTGCCCAGGTTCGCGCCACCGCGCGGCAGGCGGCCGACTTGCTAGGCCTGCCCTCGCCCTTCGCCGCATGATCCTGGACGGACGTTCCCCGCAGGCCATCGAGCAGGCCGCGCGCGCCCTGCGCGCCGGCCAGCTGGTCGCCTTTCCCACCGAGACGGTCTACGGCCTGGGCGCCGATGCCGGCAACGACGCGGCGGTGGCCGGCATCTTCGAAGCCAAGGGACGGCCCAGCAACCATCCGCTGATCGTGCATGTCTGCGCCGGCGCCAAGGGCGACGAGGCGCTGTCGCGCTTTGCCCTGCCGCTGCCCGAATTCGCCATGAAGCTGGTGCATGCCTTCTGGCCCGGCCCGCTGACCTTGATCGCGCCACGCCAGAGCGGCGTCGGCGCCGCCGCTGCCGGTGGCCAGGACACCATCGGCCTGCGCTGCCCCTCGCATCCGGTGGCCCAGGCGCTGCTCGTGGCCTGTGCCGAGCATGGCGTGGCCGGCCTGGCGGGGCCCAGCGCCAACCGCTTCGGCCGCGTCAGCCCGACCACCGCGGCCCATGTGCAAGGCGAGTTCGCCGATACCGAGCTCTTGATCATCGACGGCGGGCCTTGCGAGGTCGGCATCGAATCGACCATCGTCGACGTCAGCCGCGGCGTGCCGGTGCTGCTGCGCCCCGGCCTCATCACCCGCGCGCAGATCGAGGCCGCCTGCGGCGAGAAGCTGCGCGACCGCAACGACCTGTCGGCGCCCGATCCGCGCGCCTCCGGCACCCTGGAGGCGCACTACGCGCCCAGCGCCAAGGTGCGGCTGATGGACGCCAAGGCGATCCAGGCCGGGCTCGATGTGCTGGGCGGCGAGGCCGCGCACATCGCCGTGTGGTCGCGCGCCGAACTCAAGAGCCGCTCCTCGCGCATCCTGATGCGGCGCATGCCGCAGGATGCGGCCGCTGCGGCGCAACTGCTCTTTGCGGTGCTGCGCGACTTCGACGCGCAGGGCGTCAAGCTGATCTGGGTCGAGACGCCGCCAGACACCCACGAGTGGGAGGGCGTGCGCGACCGCCTTCAGCGCGCCGCGGCCTCCTGACCCCGCTTACCTGACGGCATCGAACAGCCCGCCATGCGCAGGACGGTCGTTCGCGCTAGCGCTAGTTGACGGCCTGGTCCTGCGCCGTCCAGTCCACCAGCGCGTCGAAGGCCGCGCGTGCAGCGGCGGCGTTGGCATGGTTGGCCAAGGCCACCAGCACATAGCGCCGGCCGCTGGCGCCGTCGACATAGCCGGCCAGGCCG
>DATILH010000038.1:0-6383 GCA_035476655.1 Variovorax sp. | reverse complement strand
CGCCGAAGCCTGTGTGGCGCTGATCAAGACGCCGAAGCTCTCCGACGAAGAACTGCTGGCGCTGGTGCCGGCGCCCGACTACCCGGGCGGCGGCCAGGTCATCAGCAGCGCCGCCGACATCGCCGAGGCCTATCGCACTGGCCGCGGCTCGCTCAAGGTGCGCGCCCGCTGGAAGATCGAGGAACTGGCGCGCGGCCAGTGGCAACTGGTGGTGCAGGAGCTGCCGCCCGGCGTCAGCACGCAGAAGGTGCTGGAAGAGATCGAAGAGCTCACCAACCCCAAGGTGCGCGCCGGCAAGAAGGCGCTCAGCGCCGAGCAGACGCAGCTCAAGGCCTCGGTGCTGGCGGTGCTGGACGTGGTGCGCGACGAATCGAGCAAGGACGCGCCGGTGCGCCTGGTGTTCGAGCCCAAGACCAGCCGCATCGGCCAGGACGAGTTCATCACCACGCTGCTGGCCCACACCTCGCTGGAAAGCTCGGCGCCGATCAACATGACGATGGTGGGCATCGACGGCAAGCCGGTGCAGAAGTCGCTGCGCCAGATGCTGCTCGAATGGGTGGCTTTCCGCGAGCAGACGGTGCAGCGGCGCTCGCAGTTCCGCCTGGACAAGGTGCTGGACCGCATCCATATCCTCGAAGGGCGGCAGCTGGTGCTGCTGAACATCGACGAGGTGATCGCCATCATCCGCGCGGCGGAAGACCCGAAGGCGGCGCTGATCGCGCGCTTCAACTTGAGCGAACGTCAGGCCGAGGACATCCTGGAAATCCGCCTGCGCCAATTGGCGCGGCTGGAAGCCATCAAGATCGAGCAGGAGCTCAAGGGCCTGCGCGAGGACCAGAAGAAGCTGGAAGACGTGCTGGGCAGCCCGGCGACGCTGCGCCGCCTGCTGATCAAGGAAATCGAGACGGACGCCAAGACTTTCGAGGACGCGCGCCGCACCCTGATCCAGGCCGAGAAGCGCGCCGTGGCCGAGGTGCGCGTGGTGGACGAACCGGTCACCGTCATCGTCTCGCAGAAGGGCTGGGTGCGTGCGCAGAAAGGCTGGGCCGCGGACCGCAGCGCGCCAGCCGAGTACAGCTTCAAGTCGGGCGACGGCCTGTACGGCGCCTTCGAATGCCGCTCGGTCGACACGCTGCTGGTCTTCGGCAGCGCCAAGGACAAGAGCGTGCGCGTCTTCACCGTGCCAGTGGCCTCGCTGCCCGGCGCGCGCGGCGACGGCCAGCCGGTCACGACCCTGATCGAGCTGGAAAGCGGCACCCATGTGAGCCACTTCTTTGCCGGCCCGGCCGGCGCCAGCGTGCTGCTGGCCAACAGCGGCGGCTACGGCTTCATCGCGACGGTGGAGAACATGATGTCGCGCCAGCGCGGCGGGAAGGCCTTCATCGACGTGGGCGAGGGCGAGCAGCTGTGCCGTCCGTCGCTGGTGGGCGGCGCCGGCGGCGCCGAGCCGATGCCGGCGGCCACGCACGTGGCCTGCGCCTCGACCGGCGGGCGCATCCTCACTTTCGAGATCGGCGAACTCAAGGCGCTGCCAAAGGGCGGGCGCGGCCTCACCCTGATCGACCTCGATGCCAAGGACTCGCTGGCCGGCGCGGCCGCCTACACGCGCAGCGTGAAGATCGAAGGCATCGGCCGCGGCGCCAAGGAGCGCGAGGAGACGCTGGAGATCCGTTCGCTCAACAATGCCCGGGCTGCGCGCGGCCGCAAGGGCAAGGCGGCCGACCTGGGCTTCAAGCCGAGCTCCATCGTGCGGGTGCTGTGATCATGGACATCGGCATCGTCGGCATCGTCATCATCCTGGTCAGCGGTGTGGGCAGCTTTGCCCTGGGCCGCTGGCTTTCGACCAAGCGGCGCGCGAAAAAGCAGGCCGAGAAGCGCGCGGCCGAACTGGCCAACCAGACCCGGCAGGTGCGCCGCGCGCGCGAACGCAAGGGGCGCTGAGCCCCACCCCATCTTTTCACTTCCAACAGCCTAGCCCATGTCCCTCCCTCCCATCGAAATCGAAACCGGCCCGAACCCGACGGCCTCCATCGTCCTGATGCACGGCCTCGGCGCCGACGGCAACGACTTCGTGCCGATCGCGCAGGAGCTGGATTTGCGAAGCGTGGGCCCGGTGCGCTTCGTTTTTCCCAATGCGCCGGTGATGCCGGTCACGATCAATGGCGGCTACCAGATGCCGGCGTGGTACGACATCTACGGCCCGAACCTGGTGCAGCGTGAAGACGAGGCCGGCCTGCGCCGCTCGCAGACGGCCATCGAGGCACTGATTGCCAGGGAAAAGGCGCGCGGTATCAAGGCCGACCGAATCGTCGTCGCGGGCTTTTCCCAGGGCTGCGCGATGGCGCTGATGACCGGGCTGCGCCATCCGGAAAAGCTGGCTGGCATCGTCGGCCTGTCGGGCTACCTGCCCTTGGCCGCCACCCTGGAAGGCGAGCGCCATTCGGCCAACCACGACACGCCCATCTTCCTGGCGCACGGCAGCGCCGACCCGGTGGTGCAGCCGGAGCGCGCGATGGCGTCCCGCGATGCGCTGGCGGCCCTGGGCTACCGCGTCGAATGGCACGAGTACCCGATGGCGCATTCGGTCTGCATGGAGGAGATCGCCGACCTCAACGCCTGGCTGCTTCGGGTGCTGGCCTCCTGAGACCGTCCCCGAGCAAGAGTAAGCCGGCCGTGCTAACTTCCTGCCCCACAAAAGAACGACCGGTCACATGGAAATGAGCACATTGCAGCAGCGCCTTGCCGCGCTCTCGCCCGCCCGCCTTCTGGGCATGCGGCGCGGGATCGAGAAGGAAAGCCTGCGGGCGCAGCCCGACGGCCGGCTGGCGTTGACGCCGCATGCGGACGTGCTCGGCTCGGCGCTGACGCATCCGCACATCACCACCGACTTCAGCGAGTCGCAGGTCGAGCTCATCACCGGCGCGCACCTCGAGGTGGAGGACTGCCTGGCGGAACTCACCCGCATCCACCAGTTCACCTACCGCGCGCTCAAGGACAACGACGAGCGCCTGTGGGTGTCGAGCATGCCCTGCGGCCTGCCGGCCGACGAGACCATCCCGATCGGGCGCTACGGCTCCTCCAACGTGGGGCGCGCCAAGAGCGTCTACCGCATGGGGCTGGCCTACCGCTACGGCCGGCGCATGCAGACCATCTCGGGCATCCACTACAACTGGTCGCTGCCGGAGCTGAGCAACGAGCAGTACTTCGGGCTGATCCGCAATTTCCGGCGCCATGCCTTCCTGCTCCTGTACCTGTTCGGCGCCTCGCCGGCCCTGTGTTCCACCTTCGTGGCAGGCCGCATGCACGAACTGCAGCCGATCGGCGAGGGCAGCATGCACATGCCGCACGGCACCTCGCTGCGCATGGGGCGCCTGGGCTACCAGAGCGATGCCCAGTCCTCGCTGGCGGTGAGCTACAACAGCCTGGACGGCTATGGCGCCTCGCTGGAAGACGCGCTGACGCGCCCCTGGCCGGCCTACGAGTCCATCGGCATCACCGGCCCCGGCGGCGAATACAACCAGCTCGGCACCACGCTGCTGCAGATCGAGAACGAGTTCTACGGCACCATCCGGCCCAAGCGCACCATCTTCTCGGGCGAGCGCCCGCTGCAGGCGCTGCGCGAGCGCGGCGTCGAATACATCGAAGTGCGGCTGATGGACCTGGACCCCTTCGAGCCGGTCGGCATCCGCGCCTCGACCATGCGCTTCCTGGACGTGTTCCTGCTGCACTGCCTGCTGTCCGACAGCCCGGACGACTCGCCGGCCGAGATCGCCGAGCTGGCGCACAACCAGCACCTGACGGCAGCGCGCGGGCGCGAGCCTGGCCTGCTGTTGCAGCAGGGCGGCCATGAAGTGGCGCTCACGGCCTGGGGCGAGCAGATCGTCGAAGAGCTCGGTCCCATTGCCGCTGCACTGGATGCGGCGCATGGCGGCACCTTGCATGCGGATGCGGTACGCGAGGCGTCTGCCGCCCTGCGCTCTCCCGCCACATTGCCCTCGGCGCGGGTGCTGGAGGCCATGGCGCAGCAGCACGACAACTCCTTCGTCTCCTTCGTGCGCGCGCAATCGGAAAGCACGCGCGAATTCCTCATGAGCCTGACCTGGCCCGAGCATGACCAGGCGCATTTCGAACAGATGACGCAAGACTCGATCGAAGCGCAGAAGAAGATTGAAGAGAGCGACACCCTGCCTTTCGAGGTCTACCGGCAGCAGTACGTTTCCCCCGACCGCCTGGGCCTGCACAGGCGCCCGGCGCTCGCCTCCACCTACTAGGGCCTGAACAGGCCCTAGACAACGGCGTGCCGCCTGCCTGCCTGCCCGCGAAGCAGGCCGGCGGCGCGCGAGCGCAGCTTTTCCCTTCCCATCGAAATCAGGAGACTCCACTACATGAGCAACAACAACACCATCGACTTCAAGGGCCGCGTGGCCATCGTCACCGGCGCCGGCGCCGGCGGCGGCCTGGGCCGCCAGCATGCGCTGGCACTGGCCGCGCGTGGCGCCAAGGTGCTGGTCAATGACCTTGGCGGCACGGTCAACGGCACCGGCGGTTCGCCGACGGCGGCACAGGCGGTGGTGGACGAGATCAAGGCCAAGGGCGGCGAGGCGATTGCCAACGGCGCCTCGGTCACCGACTTCGATGCGGTGCAGGCCATGGTCAGGCAGGCGGTGGACGCCTGGGGCCGCGTCGACATCCTGGTCAACAACGCCGGCATTCTTCGCGACAAGAGTTTCTCCAAGATGGAACTGGCCGACTTCCAACTGGTGGTCGACGTGCACCTGATGGGCGCGGTGAACTGCACCAAGGCCGTCTGGGCCCTGATGAACGAGCAGAAGTACGGCCGCATCGTGATGACCACCTCGTCCTCCGGCCTGTACGGCAACTTCGGCCAGGCCAACTACGGCGCCGCCAAGCTGGCGCTGGTGGGCCTGATGCAGACCCTCTCCATCGAAGGCGCGAAGAACGACATCCGCGTCAACGCGTTGGCGCCCACGGCCGCCACCCGCATGACCGAGGACCTGTTCCCGCCGGCCATGCTGGAAGCCTTCAAGCCTGAAGCCGTGGTGCCGGCGATGCTGGTGCTGGCCAGCGAGCAGGCGCCCACCCGCACCATCCTGTGCGCGGGCGCAGGCACCTTCGAGGCGGCCCACATCACCCTGACCCAGGGCGCCTACATCGGCATCGGCGACCATGCCCCGGAAGCGCTGGCCGCGCGCCTGGCCGAAGTCACCGAGCGCGCCAACGAGCAGGTGCCGCAAAGCGGCACCGCCCAGGGCGGCAACGAGGTCGCCAAGGGCATGGCCGCCGCCGGCAGGTAGACGAAGCTAGTCGGCCGGCTGGTCCGGCTCCGTGCCCGCGCCAGTCTCGCTGCTGCGAATCGATTCGCGGTGCCGGTGGTCGGCCACGCGGCCGAGCTTGCTGTCCAGCAGGCGCTTGAGTTTCTCGGCCGCGCCGCGGAAAGCCTCGTCGATGCCGGGCGCGTGGTGCGTCACCGCCACCGGCTGGTGGCGCGTCAGGCGCGCCTCCAGCACGCAGCGCTTGTCGCTGGCGCCGCCCTTGTCGGGCGTGCCGCCGGCCAGATGCACTTCGACCCGCGTGATGTCGGCGGAAAAGCGGGCCAGGGCCTGTTTGATCTCACTGTCGGCCCAGCGTTCGAGGGCCTCCTTGTTGTCGATGCCGTTGCTTGCGTTGACCTGGACTTGCATGCGCTTCTCCCGTTCGCGTCATCAACAATGCATGATGGCGCTTTTCTCCTTCGCTCGCCATCTGCCGCCATGGATTCATCACTGCCCGACACACTTTGCTACCTCAATGGCGACTACACGCCGCTCAACCAGGCCAAGGTGTCGGTGCTGGACCGCGGCTTCATCTTCGGCGACGGCATCTACGACGTGGTGCCGGTGTATGGCCGAAAGCTCTTTCGCTTTGCCCAGCACCTGGCGCGGCTGGACCGCAACCTGGGCAAGCTGCGCATCGCCAACCCGCACACGAGCGAGGAGTGGCTCGCGCGCTGCCGCAAGCTGATTGCCGCCCATGCGAGCGAGGACCAGATGATCTACATCCAGGTCACCCGCGGCGTGGCGCCGCGCGACCATGTCATGCCGGTGGGCGTCGCGCCCACGGTGTTCATCATGGCCTCGACCATGAAGCAGCCCGGTGCGCAGGCGCTGCGCGAAGGCGTGGCCTGCGTGACGGCCGAGGACTTCCGCTGGGAGCGCGGCGACATCAAGAGCACCTCGCTCTTGGGCAACGTGCTGGCGCGCCAGGTGTCGGCCGATGCCGGCGCCACCGAGACCATCCTGTTTCGCGAAGGGCAGCTCACCGAGGCTTCTTCGTCCAATGTGTGGATCGTGCGTGATGGCGCGGTGTACGGCGTGCCCAAGAGC
>DATILH010000037.1:0-57451 GCA_035476655.1 Variovorax sp. | reverse complement strand
TTCCTCCTATGGGCATCGATTAGCTCCAGCACCCCACGAAGTCGAGCTGCGGCTTGCGGCTGCGTGACGGTATGCACCGCCGGCTGCTCACGCTGTCCATCGTGCAGCGCGACCTTCCACTTGCTCGCCGCCAACTCTAGTGACACGGCGAGCACGATCACTTCTTCGGAATGCGTCGGATATGCCTGATCTGTGCGCATGATGCTCTCCTGTGATTGCGGATCGGCATTGTTGATCTTTAGGTGTCAGTTCACGCCGGCCCGGGATGCTTCATAGGATCTTGACGCGCGTGCGCGCGCCCCAGGTGAACGGCAGCGTCAATTGAGACGGAAGAGGTTCTGCGGGATGCCTGCCGCGTTGAAGAGGTAGTCGCGCGAGGCTTCCAGCTCCCGGCGCAGCCGGCGCAGGTCGACGTCGAGCAGCCTGCCCTTCCACTTGCGCACCTTGCCAGCGACGATCACCGTCTCGACGTTGGAGCGCTCCATCAGCGATACCACCGCACCCGGCACGACGTTAAGCGGCGCCACGTTGATCGCCTCGGCGTCGAGGATGATGATGTCGGCCTCCTTGCCCGGCGTGAGCGAGCCGGTCTTGCGATCGAGCCGCAGGTCGCGCGCGCCCTCCATCGTGGCAAAGCGCAGCACATCACGCGTGGTCAGCAGTTCCGGCAGGGTGGGTGGGTTGTTCTGCTCCAACGCCATCTGGTTGATGAAGGCCCTCTGCAACGCCATGGCGCTGCGCATCTGGGTGAACATGTCCGCCGTCAGGGTGCATTCCACGTCCACGCTCAGCGAGGGCTGGATGTCCAGGGACAGCGTCTTGAGAATGGGTGGCATGCCATGGCGCATGTTCATCTCGATCGGGACGGCGAGCGAGACGCCCGCGCCGGCATCCTTCACCTTTTGCCAGCTCATGTCGGACATCCCGGTCATGTGAATGAACAGGTTGTCGGGGCCGAACTGGTTGGACGCGGCGAGCGCATCGAAGGTCGGACCCATGCCGAAGCTGCCGACGATGTGCGCCACCACCTGCAGCCCGAGCTGGCGCCCCAGGGCCCAGGCCACCGCGAAGCCCGGCAGGTAGATCTCGCCGCCCATGGTCATCGACAGGAGCTGATCGTCGGAGCTGAAGTACTGCGCCTTGATGCGGGCAGCATCCGCCGGATACTGGTTGCCGGAGACATTGCCCGCGCTCTCGAAGTAGCCGAACACGCTGCGGCGCCCCGAATCGGCCAGACCCTTGATCGCGGCGTCGGAGTGCTGCGGCGAGTGGTGGATCTGGGAGATATCGTGCACCGTTGTGACACCTGCATCGAGCTGGCTGAGCGCGCCGAACAGCTCGTTGATGTAGACGTCCTGCGGCCGGTACACCGGAGCGAACTTGCCGAGGATGAAGTCGAAGTAGTTGATGGCGCCGTGCGGCTTGCCGTCGTTGAAAAGCAGCCCGTCGGCCAGGAAGCTGCGCAGCGCGGTCTCGAACTGGTGGTGGTGCGTATCGATGAACCCGGGCATCACGATCTTGCCGCGGGCGTCGATCACGGCGCCCAACCCTGGCAGGTTCGGTCCGACGGCGAGGATCTTCTTGCCTTCGACCAGCACGTCGGCCTGGACGAAATCGCCCACGTTCGGGTCCATCGACATGACGTGGCCGCCCCGAATGACATAGCGCCGTCCGTGTCGGCCGCTTTCCCTGGGGGAATCATCGTCATCCTGCGCTGCAGCAACGCGCTCGGTGAACAGGCCCAGCCCGGCTGCCGCAGCAGCGGTCCCCGCCGCCCCGGCCTTCAGGAAATTGCGCCGCGAATAGCTCGGAGAATCGCCCAGTGAATCGGAATGGTCTTGCGGCATTCCTTGATCGCACAGTTTGCACATTTGGTGTGTCTCCTCCAGTGTGGAGTCATCCGGAATGACGACTCCTCGGCTCATTCATAGGTGGAGTGATCCATGGTGTAAAGCAGTGTTACATCGAGAAAGTGATGGACGATCCCGAACGGCGAGCCTCTTCACTTGCTGGTGATGGGGCTCAGACTCGAAGTGAACCGCGGAAGCCTCTGGCGGCGTAGTACGACTGCGCTCCGTTGTGATACACGAACACCTTGCCATAGCGTCTGTCACAGAAGAGGGCTCCACCCAGTGCCCTGACGTCAGACGGTGTCCTGACCCAACTGGAAGTCTTCGTGTCGAAGTCACCGAGCTTCTGCAATTGCCGGTACTCCTCCTCCGATAGAAGGTCGATGCCCATCCCGGCAGCCATTTCGATCGCGCTGCTCACCGGCTTGTGCTCTTTCCGAGACTCAAGCGCTTCACCGTCGTAGCAGACACTTCTGCGTCCTGTCGGACTTTCTGGGGAACAGTCACAGAAGATGAAGTGGCCGGTCCTCTTGTCCTGGCCAATGACGTCCGGTTCACCGCCCGAGCCCTCCATTTCGCGCAAGGACCTCAGTGCGTCGAGATTGCCCTCGAGTTTGGCTCGTACTGCGGGCCATGCGACGCCGATATGTCGGTGCATGTTCTTCTCGAAGCGAGTCTCAAGTGCCTGGAGCATATCTTTCTGTTCTTGAGTCTTCATGGTCACCAGTTGGTTGCGGATCAATGATGTTGAGCGAGGCGGACGATGGGTCGATGGGGCTTGCGACGCGCCACTTCCTTGAAGCCGACCTTGTCGTACATGGACTTGGCCCCGAACCACATGTAGTCGTCCTTGGAACGAGCAGGCTTGTCGACAGGCCGATGAGCCCTGGTGGTCTGCCGCCATCGACGAGTTCCTTGAGCGCGGCGCGATTCGCCTGGGCGCGAGTCATCCCCAGCGGCAATTGTTCGCGCGAGCCGCTGAGGCGGTACGCCATGCACCAGCAACCCCTGGCGACCGAGCAACCCTTGGCATTGAAGATCGTTTCGAGGTCTGTCCACCGAGCTGGTGTGAGAGGAGCGACTGTGATCTTCATCGGCATCCGCTTCAGGCGCCTGCCCGTTCGAATTCAACATTCGCAATCCAGTTTTTCCTGCGCCGGGAGAGGCGAGCTTGCTCGAGCGAAGGATCGCCGACGGTAACCTTGAGAGAACCGGATTTGCAGGAAGTCCATACACCGCCGTGCTTGGTGCAGAACGGGCAGCCGCAAGCACGCGCCGGGATCTCCTTCGGCGCAGGACTCCACGTGAGCTTGAACGAGATGTTTCCGCAGTGACGACGGCCATTGATCAGCATGGTGGCTCCTGGCTCTGGCGGCGGCTCGGCGAGATCAGATCGGGTGGCCGAGGTAGGTCGATACCCACCACGTGTTGCCACCAACATCCACGAAGCCGGCCTGGCGCTCGTTGTATGGCTTGTCTTCTGGCTCGGAAATGCTGCGCGCGCCCAGTTCCATGGCACGAGCGTAGACAGTCTCAACGTTGGGCACATAGAGGTAGACCGAGCCGACCCAGGCCTTGATGTGCGCCGGCAACTCGCCTGCCTCGACCCATATCAGCGAGTCGCCGAGCTTCAGGAGCGTAGGTCCACCCTCGTTTGACTCGATGAACTCCGCGCCAAACGCACCTTGGATGAATGCGGTCAGGCTGATAGGCCCGCACAGGTAGGGCCGGACGCTCCCAAACCCACGATGAACATGCTGCATGGAGTGGCTCATGGTTTTCTCCGCAGGGGGTGACGCTACTGCTTGTGGAAGCGATCTATGACCAGGTCTTGCCACCCATGGGCTTTCGTCGGATCGAATTGCTAGGCCTGCTGCTGGAAGGCCAAATGGTAGCCATTGCAATCCTTGATACCAAATTCCCTAGAGCCGTACGGCATGTCTTGAATAGGCCAGACGACAGAAGTCTTGTCTTTGACGGATCGGAAGTAGCCGTCGGCGTCTGGAATGGAAAAGTAGATGGTGCCGGAAAGGCTAGGCGGCCCCTCCCAGAGGTCGGCAGACGTGAAGATTAGTGCTCCGCCATGCTGCTCAACGGTAAGCGTTCCCTCAGCCGTGTCGCGGACGTTGAAGCCAAGTGCTGACTGGTAGAAATGGCGGGTCTCCGCAAGATCGCGACAGCGAAGAAGAATTGTCAGTGGCATAAGCAGCTCCTAGCTTCGATGGCGGCAGCGTGCTTGAATGCAAGCCGCGTCCAAGTGACGCCCGCTGCTCGGTTGGATGCTTGAATTGATTCGGTCTGCATGTTGAGAACTGGCCGCAGATCATGCCGCCCGGCAAGCTCGACAGTCTCCTCGCCAGAAACCTCAAACATTCGCCGACCAGCGGGTACTGGCCCATGGCGAAGTGACAGTACCAACACGCCGACAGGCGCCAGCAACGACGCAAGTATCGGCATTGCCTCGCGCCGCTCGGGTTCGTCCAGGTGCATCCACACTCCGCTCAACATGACAGCATCGAAGGTCTGCCGGCTCGCCGACACCAGATCGAGCCTCGGAAGTGAGTCGTCAAGCCACTCGATGTTTGGTGATGGATACAGGCGAGTCCCCGCAGCGCGGAACTCAGGAGTAGGTTCGACGGCCACGACCTCATGTCCACGGCTGGCAAACCACGCTGCATCGACGCCGATGCCGGCACCGACATCAAGGACACGCCCTGGACGCTCCGGCAGGAGATGCAGCTCGATCCGGTGATGCTCCGTAAATGAGATCGCCTTGTAGTGAGGAATCAACTCTGCCGCGCGCTCGGAGTAACCCTGTGTTCCCGGTGGCCTGGGGCTGTTTCGCATGAGCGGGGGACGGTAGTGCCGCCTAACGTCAATTCACGTCCGGAAGCTCAATAGAAGGCATGGCTACCGTCTCGGCTCATACCGCATCGCCACCGCCCCCGAGGGGAACTCCAGCCGGCTTACGAGCTTCAAGTCGACATGCTTCGATAGCCCGGCGAACAACGTCGGCCCATGGCCCGCTATCTTGGGCTGCACCACGAACTCGTACTCATCGATCAATCCCAGCTCCGCCAACGCGAGTGGAAGCTTCACGCCTCCCAGGAGTAGTCCTTTGCCTGGTTCCTGCTTGAGTTGCTGAATGGCCTTCCCCAGATCCCCACGGATGAGCTCCGCGTTCCAATCGACTTGACCCAAGGTGCTCGACGCGACGTACTTCTTTGCCGCGTCGATTGTTCTGGCGAAGGGTTCCATCCACTCAGGCCTCGTGCCCGTCCGCGCTGGCGACCGAAACGCCGCCTCCATCATTTCATACGTCACCCGGCCAAAAATCAGGGCATCGGCCCGGTTGAGATTCTCGACCGCGTGACGATGCAAGTCTTCGTCCGCGTCCCCTGCACGGTGATCGCAGCACCCGTCCAATGTGACGTTGATGGAATATCGAAGCGGTCGCATTGCGAGAGAGTAGCAGGCTCGCTGCTCGGGGAAGCGATTCTGACCCTCCCGAAAGACGCGCTGCAACAAGGCAAGCAACCGCCCACTCAGTAAAGACCCGAGGCCGCCAATTGATTACCTGTCATTACCATTTGGCGTGCCCTCGGACGCGCTGCGCAGTCGGCTGAGGCCGCACGCCAAAAAATCCGTGGCGCAACCCGCGTCGCGGCCTCCTTGCCGCTCCCTGTCAGACCCATGTCCCAACCTGATCCCGGTGCACTGCTGGACAACACGAGTCCGGTGCCCACCGCCCTGCCCGTCGCCGACGAGCCCACCCGCGTGCCCTTGGCCATCGAGGACTGGGCCACCGTGCTGATCATGGGCCTCTTGGCCTGCATCACCTTCGCCAACGTGCTGGCGCGCTACTTCACCGACAGTTCCTTCGCCTGGACCGAGGAGTTCTCGGTCTTCCTGATGATCCTGCTGGCCATGGTGGCCGGCTCCGCCGCGGTGGCGCGCGATCGCCACATCCGCATCGAGTACTTCGCCGAGAGCGGCTCGATGGCCCGCCGCAAGCGCCTGGCCCAGTTCGGGGCTCTGATGGTGGCCGTGCTGTTCCTGCTGATCGGCGCCCTGAGCGTGCGCGTCGTGTGGGACGACTACCGCTTCGAGGAAACCTCGCCCGGCATCGGCGTGCCGCAGTGGTGGTATTCGATCTGGCTGCCGATCTGCTCGCTGGCAATCTCGCTGCGTGCGCTGGGCCTGTTCATCCGGCGCGGGCGCCAGCCGGACCAATGATCGCCACCCTCCTCTTCGTCGCCTTCCTGGGCATGATGCTGGTGGGGGTGCCGATCGGCGCCGCCCTCGGCCTGGCGGGAGCGGCCTGCATCGCGCTGGCCAATCTCGACACCCAGTGGTTCGGCCTGCTGGCGGTGCCGCAAAACTTCTACGCCGGCCTGGGCAAGTACCCGCTCCTGGCCATCCCGATGTTCGTGCTGGTGGGCTCGATCTTCGACCGCTCGGGCGTGGCGCTCAGGCTGGTGAACTTCGCCATCGCCATCGTCGGCCGCGGGCCAGGCATGCTGCCGCTGGTGGCCATCATGGTGGCGATGTTCCTCGGCGGCATCTCGGGTTCGGGCCCGGCCAACGCGGCTGCGGTCGGCGCGGTGATGATCGCGGCCATGTCGCGCGCCGGCTATCCGCCCTCCTTCTCGGCCAGCGTGGTGGGCGCGGCGGCGGCCACCGACATCCTGATCCCGCCCTCCATCGCCTTCATCGTCTATTCGGTGCTGGTGCCCGGCGCCTCGGTGCCGGCCCTCTTCGCCGCCGGCATGATCCCCGGCATCCTCGCCGGCCTGGCGCTGATCGTGCCGGCCGTCTGGATGTCGCGCCACCACAAGATGGGCGCGCTCGAAGCCAGTCTGCCGCGCCCGCCCTTCTGGAAAAGCCTGCGCGACGCGGTCTGGGGCCTGGCGGCGCCGGTGCTGATCCTGGGCGGCATGCGTGCCGGCTGGTTCACCCCGACCGAGGCGGCGGTGGTCGCGGTGTTCTACGGCCTGTTCGTCGGCATGGTGATCCACCGCACGATCAAGGTGCGCGACCTGTTCCAGATCCTGCGCGAATCGGGCGAACTGTCGGCCGTGATCCTGCTGGTGGTGTCGCTGGCGGGCATCTTCGCCTATTCGCTCTCCACCCTGGGCGTGATCGATCCGGTGACCACGGCCATCGTCAATTCGGGCCTGGGCGAGTACGGCGTGCTGTCGCTCCTGATCGTGCTGCTCATCACCGTGGGCATGTTCCTGGACGGCGTGTCGATCTTCCTGATCTTCGTGCCGCTGCTCATGCCCATCGTGCAGCACTACAAGTGGGACCCGGTGTGGTTCGGCGTCATCCTCACGCTCAAGGTGGCGCTGGGCCAGTTCACCCCACCGCTGGCGGTCAACCTGATGGTGTCGTGCCGCATTGCCAACGTGCGCATGGAAGAGACCGTGCGCTGGGTCGGCTGGATGCTGCTGGCCATGTTCCTCGTGATGGTGGCCGTGATTGCATGGCCGCCGCTGGCGCTATGGTTGCCGGCCAAGCTCGGCTACTGATGCTTTTCTTCCAAACCCAAGGAGACTGACCCATGAAACTTCGCCGCTCCCTCCTGGCCATGCTGGCCGCCGCCGCAACGCTGAGCACCATCCCGCTCAGCGCGTCGGCGCAGACCCCGGCAGCCTACAAGGCCGAATACAAGATGTCCCTGGTCGTCGGCACCGCCTTCCCCTGGGGCAAGGGCGGCGAGATCTGGGCCAACCTGGTGAAGGAACGCACCCAGGGCCGCATCAACATCAAGCTGTACCCCGGCGTCTCGCTGATCCAGGGCGACCAGACGCGCGAGTTCAGCGCGCTGCGCCAGGGCGTGATCGACATGGCGATCGGCTCCACCATCAACTGGTCGCCGCAGGTCAAGCAGCTCAACCTGTTCTCCATGCCCTTCCTGATGCCCGACTACGCCAGCATCGACGCGCTGACGCAGGGCGAGGTGGGCAAGGACATCTTCAAGACGCTGGAAAAGGCCGGCGTGGTGCCGCTGGCCTGGGGCGAGAACGGCTACCGCGAGATCACCAACTCCAAGCGCCCGATCAAGACGCCGGACGACCTCAAGGGCCTGAAGATCCGCGTGGTGGGCTCGCCCCTGTTCGTCGACACCTTCACCGCGCTGGGCGCCAACCCGACGCAGATGAGCTGGGCCGACGCGCAGCCGGCCTTCGCCAGCGGCGCCGTCGACGGGCAGGAGAACCCGATGTCGATCTTCACCGCCGCCAAGCTGCAGAACGTGGGCCAGAAGAACGTGACCATGTGGGGCTACGTGGCCGACCCGCTGGTCTTCGTGGTGAACAAGGAAGTCTGGGAATCCTGGACCCCGGCCGACCGCGAGATCGTGCGCCAGGCTGCGCTGGACGCCGGCAAGCAGCAGATCACCATCGCCCGCAAGGGCCTGGCCGAGCCCGGCCAGCCGCTGCTCAAGGACATCGAGGCGATGGGCGTGAACGTGGTCAAGCTCAGCCCCGCCGAGCGCGAAGCCTTCGTGAAGGCGACGCGTCCGGTCTACAACAAGTGGAAGCCGACGATCGGCACCGACCTAGTGGCGAAGGCCGAGAAGGCCATCGCTTCCCGCACCAAGTAGGGTCTGGCGCAGCGCCGCCACGCGCGGCGGCGCTGCGAGCAGAGCTCAATCGCCCGACGGAATGTCGTACCCACGTTCGCGAAGGAGCTTCACCCAGCGTCAAATGCGCGCCCGCATGCTCCGTTTGTCCGCATCGCCCATGAGGTGCATTTGGTCGACCATCTCGATCGCGTCGGCCGCCTTCACGAAGCCGTGCTGCAGCAAAGCCAGGTTGAACTCACGATCCCGTATGGAACTGGGAACCCTCGCCCAAGGCACCCTCGATCAGTTCTGACTTGCCCTCGGCATCCCGGGGATAGATGTCCACTTCGGCCGACAGCTTGGAAACCTCCGGAGGGTACGGGATCGGCCCAAGGATGGATTGGCTGCCAACGATGACGAACTCGTACTCGTCAGTGACCTCGGCGGCGGCGCGAATGATGTGCTCGAGGTCTTCGCGATTCACCCAAGCCCCTTTTGGGCAGCGGCCGCGCGCGGCTTCGACCCCAGCAGAATCCCCTTTTTCAGGGCGCTCACCTGTTCAAGGACGGCCGCACGGATGGGCGGCGGCAAAATGGTTGGCAGCGGCGAGGCCTGACGCAGTTCCCTGCCGCGGCGCGACGTGCTCAGGGCGCGACGCCAGTCGCGACGGTGCAGGATGACCGACCATTCGTCCCACAGAAATCGCGAATGAGTACTGCCCGAGTTGCGCCATCCCTCCAAGGTGGCGAGAGCCTGGTCGATCAATTTCGGATCGCTGCGCATCAGCTTGATCGCCTCCTTGTGCAGCATCAGGCTTTGAAGGTCTTGCGCGTCGTGACTGCCATCAGCCTTGACCAACACGGAGACAGCAGGCGCCGGCCGTTTGCGCGGCCCGTCCTCGACACCCGGAGTGATTTGCAGGGCGTCGCTTGCCAACAATGCCAGATCTGCCGAGACGCCCAGCGCCGACATCACGCGCACATAGTTCCCCATGGAGGGCGACGGGTCGCCTGACTCGATGGCTGCAAGGGTGGTGCGCGAGATGCCAACAAGCTTGGCCAATCCGGCGCCCGACAGACCCTCTTGGCGGCGAACGCATTTGAGCCTCTCGCCCAGCTGCAGGAGCAACTGGCGATCCAGCACAGAGGTGGCATCCGTTCGGGCTGTCATTTGTCCAAAATTCTAGACACTTTCTATTAGATTGACTATTTTTCTGGTCAATTGATCAAGCCTCGAGCCTACGGTGAACGGGTCTATCGCAGCGCCGCCACGCGCGGCGCTGCATCCGGCGACGCCGCAGCCGCTGGTTGCGGCGGCTCCCAGCCACCGCCCAGGGCGCGCACCAGGCCGACCGTGTTCTGGTATTGCAGCGACTTCACCAGCAGCGCCTGGCGACGGTTGCGCAGTTCGCTGCGGCGCGCGTCCAGCAGATCGAGTTGGCTGATCACGCCGTTGCGATAGCGCGCATCCGACAGCACCGTGGCGCGCCGCGCCGAGGACACTGCCAGGTCCTGCACCGCCGATTGCTCGGACAGGAGACGCAGGGCGGAGAGCTGGTCTTCCACTTCCTGGAAGGCCACCAGCACCTGGCGCCTATAGCCGGCCATGGCCTCGTCGAACTGCCCGGTCGCGCCCTGCACGCCGGCCTCGCGCCGGCCGCCGTCCAGGATGGGCAGCGAGAGCAGCGCACCCACCCCCCAGGAACGCGCGGACCACTTGAGCAGGTCGCCCAGGTCGGGTGAGGCGTAGCCGCCGGACGCGGTGAGCGCGATGGTCGGGAACCAGGCGGTCTGCGCCACGCCGACGCGCGCCTGCGCCGCTGCCGCGCTGCGTTGCGCGGCCAGCACGTCGGGCCGGCGCGCCAGCATGGTCGAGGGCAGGCCGGCGGGGATGGTCGGCAAGGCCGTCTTCCAGTCCTGCGGCGGCAGGCTGAAGGTCGATGCCACTTCGCCCAGCACCACGGCCAGCGCATGCTCGACCTGGGTACGCTGGCGCTCCACCGCCAGGGCCTCGGCTTCGGTGGCGGCCAGTTCGGTGCGCACCCGCGCCAGGTCCAGTTCGCCCACGTCGCCCGCGCGTTGGCGGCGCTCGGTCAGGTCCAGCGTGTTGCGATAGGCGGCCACCGTCTCGCGCATGATCTCGCGCTCGGCATCGAGCGCGCGCACCAGCAGGTAGAGCTGCGCCACTTCCGACTGCACCACCAGGCGGGCGCTTTGCAGCAAGGCCTCGCGCGATTGCGCATCGAGCGATGCCGCGTTGCTGGCACCGGCCAGGCGGCCGAACAGGTCCACCTCGTAGGAGGCGCCCAGCCCGGCGGTGAAGAGGTTGGAAGGCCGCTGGCCCTGGGCCCGGTCGAAGCCGGCGCCGCGGTTGGCCGAAGCGCCCAGGCCGAGCTGCACCGAGCGGTCGGCATCCACCTCCCGCGCCAGCGCACGGGCCTGCAGCAGCCGCGCGGCGGCCTGCTGCACGTCGGTGTTGTTGTCGGCCGCGCGCTCGATCAGGCCGTCGAGCGCCGGGTCGTTGAAGGCCGCCCACCAGCGGGCGTCGGCCTGCGCCGGCGCCTGCGCCGTGGCCTGCACCGGCTGTTCCTTGAACTGCGCCGGCGTATCCAGCTTCAGCTCGACCGGCGGCGGCGTGGCGCAACCGGCCAGCACAAGGGCGGCCACCAGCGGGAGCCATCTCAGGGTCTTGTTTTGGATCATGCTGTTCACTCCAGTCATTCGTTCATGCCGCGCGGCGCCGCGGGCTGCGGGTGAGCGCCGCCACCGCTGCCACTGCCATGCACCGCCAAGTCGCCAGCCGGTGCGAAGGCCTCGGTGTGCACCACCTCGCCATGCAGCTTGAGCGTGCGGTTGCCCGCCAGCCTGCGCAGCAGCACGTAGAACACCGGCGTCAGGAAGAGGCCGAAGGCCGTGACGCCGATCATTCCGGCGAACACCGCCACGCCCATGGCGCTGCGCATCTCGGAGCCGGCGCCGGAGGACAGCACCAGCGGCACCACCCCCATCACGAAGGCCAGCGAGGTCATCAGGATCGGGCGCAGGCGCAGCCGGCTCGCTTCCACCGCCGCCTGGAAGGGCGTGCGGCCGGCGAATTCCAGCTCGCGTGCGAACTCCACGATCAGGATGGCGTTCTTCGCTGATAGCCCCACCAACACCATCAACCCGATCTGCGTGAAGACGTTGCTGTCGCCGCCCGATATCCAGACGCCGGTCATCGCGGCCAGGATGCCCATCGGCACGATCAGGATGATGGCCAGCGGCAAGGTCAGGCTCTCGTACTGCGCGGCCAGCACCAGGAACACCAGCAGGATGGCCAGCGGGAACACGACGATCGCGGAGTTGCCGGCCAGGATCTCCTGGTAGGTCAGGTCGGTCCATTCGAAGCTGACGCCCTTGGGCAGCGTCTCGGCGGCGATGCGCTCGATCGCCTCCTGCGCCTCGCCGGAGGAGAAGCCCGGCGCCGGGCCACCGTTGATGTCGGCCGTGAGGTAGCCGTTGTAGCGCATGGCGCGTTCCGGGCCGAAGCTGGAATCCACCTTCATCAGCGCCGACAGCGGCACCATCTCGCCCGAGCTGGAGCGCACCTTGAGCAGGCCGATGTCCTCGGCCCGCGCGCGGTAGGGCGCGTCCGCCTGCACGCGCACGCTGTAGGTGCGACCGAACTTGTTGAAGTCATTCGCGTACAGGCTGCCCAGGTAGATCTGCATGGTGTCGAAGATGTCCTGCACCGGCACGCCGAGCTGGCGCGCCTTGGTGCGGTCGATGTCGGCGTACAGCTGCGGCACGTTGACCTGCCAGCTGGTGAACATGCCGGTCAGCTCCGGCGTCTGGTAGGCCTTGGCCATGAAGGCCTTCACCGCCGCGTCCATCGCGTCGTAGCCGACCGAGCCGCGGTCTTCCAGCTGCAGCTTGAAGCCGCCCGTCGTTCCCAGGCCCTCCACCGGCGGCGGCGGGAACATGACGATGAAGGCGTCCTGGATCTTGGCGAACTCGGCGTTGAGCTGTTGCGCGACGGCGCCACCACTCTGGTCGGCGCGCTTGCGCTCATCGAAGGGCTTGAGCATTGCGAAGGCGATGCCCGAGTTCGAACTGTTGGTGAAGCCGTTGATCGACAGGCCGGGGAAGGACAGGGAGCCCTCGATGTTCGGGTTCTTCGCCATGATGTCGCCCATGCGGCGGATCACCTCGTCGGTGCGGTCCAGCGTGGCGCCGTCGGGCAGCTGGGCGAAGCCGATCAAATACTGCTTGTCCTGCGCCGGCACGAAGCCGTTGGGCACCGCCTTGAACAGGCCGAAGGTCAGCCCGATCAGCGCCAGGTACATCGCCATCATCAGCGCCTTGCGCGACAGCACCCGGCGCACGCCGCCGCTGTAGGCCTCGGAGCCGCGATGGAAGAAGCGGTTGAAGCCGCGGAACAGCCAGCCGAAGGCGCGGTCCATGCCGCGGGTGAGCGCGTCCTTGGGCGCGTCGTGGCCCTTGAGCAGCAGTGCGGCCAGCGCCGGCGAGAGGGTCAGCGAGTTGATCGCCGAGATCACGGTCGAGATGGCGATGGTGACCGCGAACTGCCGGTAGAACTGTCCGGTCAACCCGCTGATGAAGGCCAGCGGCACGAACACCGCCACCAGCGTCAGCGCGATGGCGATGATGGGCCCCGACACCTCGCGCATCGCGCGGTAGGTGGCCTCGCGTGGCGACAGGCCCGACTCGATGTTGCGCTCCACGTTCTCCACCACCACGATGGCATCGTCCACCACGATGCCGATCGCCAGCACCAGCCCGAAGAGCGTCAGCGCGTTGATCGAGAAGCCCAGCAGGTGCAGCACCGCGAAGGTGCCGATCACCGACACCGGCACCGCCAGCAGCGGGATGATGGAAGCGCGCCAGGTCTGCAGGAACAGGATCACCACCAGCACCACCAGCGCGATGGCTTCCAACAGGGTGTGGATCACCGAGTCGATGGAGGCGCGCACGAACTGCGTCGGGTCGTAGGCGATGCGGTATTCCAGGCCCTCGGGCATGAACTTGCCAAGTTCGTCCATGGCCTTGCGCACGTCGGTCGAGATCTGCAGCGAGTTGGAGCCCGGCGACTGGAAGACGCCGATGCCCACCGCCTGCTGGTTGTCCAGCAGCGAGCGCAGCGAGTATTCGGAGGCGCCCAGTTCGAGGCGGCCGATGTCGCGCAGCCGGGTGACGGCGCCATCGGCACCGGTCTTGACGATGATGTCGCCGAATTCTTCTTCGCTCTGCAGGCGGCCCTGGGCGTTGATGGACAGTTGCATGTCCACGCCCGCCAGCCCCGGCGAGGCGCCGACCACGCCGGCCGCCGCCTGGATGTTCTGGCCGCGGATGGCGCTCACGACATCGCTGGCCGACAGGCCGCGCTGCGCCACCTTCTGCGGGTCGAGCCAGACGCGCATGGCGTATTCGCCACCGCCCCAGGCCTGCACCTGGCCGACACCGTCGATGCGCGCCAGCCGGTCCTTGACGTTGAGCACCGCGTAGTTGCGCAGGTAGTTCATGTCGTAGCGGCCGTTGGGCGACACCAGGTGCACCACCATGGTGATGTTGGGCGAACTCTTGACGGTGGTGATGCCCAGCCGCCGCACTTCCTCCGGCAGCCGCGGCTCGGCCTGCGAGACGCGGTTTTGCACCATCTGCTGGGCCTTGTCGGGGTCGGTGCCGAGCTTGAATGTCACCGTGAGCGTCATCACGCCGTCGGTGGTGGCCTGGCTGCCCATGTAGAGCATGTCTTCCACGCCGTTGATGGATTCCTCCAGCGGCGTGGCCACGGTCTCGGCGATGACCTTGGGGTTGGCGCCCGGGTACTGGGCACGCACCACCACCGAGGGCGGCGCCACTTCGGGGTACTCGGAGATCGGCAGCCCGCGCAGCGCGATCAGGCCGGCGATCAGTATCAGCAGCGAGAGCACGCCGGCGAAGATCGGCCGGTCGATGAAGAACTTGGAGAGGTTCATGGTGTTCTTTCAGGCGAAAGGGGTCCCAGCGGGTCGCGCGGCGTAGGCCCGCGACCCGTCTGTTCGGCTGTTCTGACCGAGGGTTCTCTAGTTCGAGGCGAGCTTGGCGCCGGCTGCAGGAGCCGGGCCGCTCATTGCCACCTGTTGCGGCGCCACCTGGGCGCCTGGACGCACGTGCTGCAGGCCGTTGACGACCACCTTCTCGCCGGCCTGCAGGCCGCCTGCGATGACGCGCAGGCCGTTGGCCGGGCCGCCCAGCGTGACTTCGCGGTACTCGACCTTGTTGTCGCCGTTCACCACCATCACGAACTTCTTGTTCTGGTCGGTGCCGATGGCGCGCTCGCTCACCAGCAGCACCTGGCTGGACTTGGCCTGGCCCATGCGGATGCGGGCGAACTGGCCGGGGATGAGGGCCCCGTCCTTGTTGTCGAAGGAGGCGCGCACGCGCACCGTTCCGCTCTTCGCATCGACCTGGTTGTCGATCAGCTGAAGCTTGCCTTCGAAGGGCGTGCCCTCACTGGCCGCAGTGCCCATCTGCACCGGGATCTGGCCGATCTGGGCGCGCGAGCCGTTGCCGGGCAGTTCCTTGAGCGCCTTGCCGATGATCTGCTCGTCAGCGTCGAAGCTGGCGTAGATCGGGCTCACCGAGACCAGCGTGGTCAGCACGGGCGCGCCGGCACCAGCCGCCACCAGGTTGCCCACGGTGACTTCCAGCTTGCCGATGCGGCCCGAGACGGGAGCCCGCACCTGCGTGTAGCCCAGTTCCAGGCGCGCGCTCTGCAGTGCGGCCTGGGCCGCGCGCAGGTTGGCCTCGGCCTCGCGCTTGGCGTTGCTGCGCTCGTCCAGCTCGCGCTGGGCGATGGCCTGCTCGTCCCACAGGCGGCTGGCACGCACATGCTCGCTGGAGGTGTAGGACAGGCGCGCCTGGGCAGCCGCCACCTGGGCCGCGGCCCGGTCCACTTCGGCGGCATAAGGCGCGGGGTCGATGGTCACCAGCAGGTCGCCCTGCTTGACCAGCGTGCCTTCCTGGAAATGCGCGGACAGCACTGCGCCGGCGACGCGCGGCCGCACGTCGACGCGTTGCACCGCCTCGAGCCGGCCGGAGAACTCGTCCCAGGCATTGACTTCCACCGCCTCGACGGTGGCGACCGACACCGGAATTGCCGGCGGGGCCGCGGGCGGGCTGCTGGCCTCGGCGAGCTGGCTGTTCAGGCCGAAAACGGCGGAGGCGAGGGCCAGCACGGCCGTCAGGGCGGTGAGCGTGGGCCACACGCTCTTGCGTGCGGCGGAGCGGATCTGCTGCTTGGTCATGGCATTTTTTCCTTTTGGGTCCAATTTCGGATGCAACAAGCCACCCGGCGCGTTTGGCGCCGGAAAGCGTGGGTTTTTTCTGTTTGGAAGCCGTGTCTCTCGGCTCTCGGCGGCTGCTTCCTCAAGCCGCCGACCTGCGGGTCAGCGCTCGGGCGGCGGCGCGGCGCTGAAGAACTCGCGGAAGTGCTGTTTCACCGTGGCCTCGCATGGACAGTCGCCGCTGGCGTCCTGCGCCTCGGCCACCCCGCCCGTGTCCGCCAGCACGATGCTGGTCACCTCGTTGCCGGCCTCGCGCAGACGCGCTGCATAGGCCAGGCCCTCGTCTCGCATGGCGTCGTCCTGGCCGACCAGCACCAGCGTGGGCGCCAGGTGCGACAGGCGCAGCGAGGAGCCGGGCACGGCATAGGGATGCAGCGCATCCTTGGGGCGCCCCAGGTACTTGGCCCAACCGGCTGCCCACTTGCACATGCCGGTGTCGGCGGCGGCGTGGCGCAGCGAGGCCGTGCCGGCACAGGGGTCGAGCATGGGCGACAGCAGCAATTGGCCGGCGATCGGCGGATGGCCGCGGTCGCGGGCAATCATGGCCACCGCGGCGGCCAGGTTGCCACCGGCTTCCTCGCCCGCCAGGTAGACGCGGGCATTCTTGCCGGCCAGCTTGACCCGGTTCTTGAACAGCCACTCCAGCACGTCGAAGCCCACCTCGATGGCGCCCGGGAAGGGGTTCTGCGGCGCCAGCGGATAGGCCAGCGACACCACCACCGCCCCACTCCCGGCGAGCATGCGCGCCACCATGCGGCCATCGTCCAGGTCACCGCAGACGAAGGTGCCGCCGTGGAAGTGCAGAACCAAGGGGCCGCCACCGACCACACGTTCGCCGTAAGTGCGCGCCAGCACCGGTTCGCGCTTGGGCAGCTCGATGCTGATGTCCTGCTCGGCAATGCCGGGCGCGGCGGCGGGCGCTTGCACTGCGGCGGATTGCGATGGACGGGGCGACATGGGCGGGCCTGTGAAGGGAAATTGGGAAAGTGCGATGGTATGAATATTAGGACGCTTCGTTGTGCTGCAAACAGCAATGCGCATGCCACTATGTTTCCCCGAAACGAACAATCCGGCGAACTTTTGCGTGTGAGAATCCCGCTCCCCCGGGCAAACCCCAGGGCCTGAGGAGATCAAAGAACAATGGACCCCATCCTCGCCATGCGCGCCTTCGTGCGCGTTGTCGAATCCGGCAACTTCACGCGGGCGGCCGAATCGCTCGCCCTGCCCAAGGGCACGGTAACCAAGCAGATCCAGTCGCTGGAGGAGCGGGTGCAGTCCAAGCTGCTCAACCGCACGACCCGGCGCGTCACGGTCACGCCCGACGGCGCGGCCTACTACGAGCGGGCGGCGCGCCTGCTCAACGACTTCGACGACCTGGAATCGAGCATGACGAATGCGCAGGCCAGCCCGCAAGGGCGGCTGCGCATCGACGTAGGCTCGTCCACGGCGCAGCTTCTCATCCTGCCGGCGCTGCAGGACTTCTGCGACAAGTACCCGGACATCCAGGTCGACCTGGGCGTGACCGACCGCGCGGTGGACCTCCTGGGCGAGAACGTGGACTGCGTGATCCGCGCCGGCCAGCTCACCGACCAGTCGCTGGTGGCCAGGCGCATTGCGATGCTGCCCTTCATCACGGTGGCCGCGCCGAGCTACCTCCAGCGCTACGGCGTCCCCGAGCATCCGCGCGACCTGGAGAAGCGCCACCATGTGGTGGGCTACTTCAACGCCCGCACGCGGCGCAACTTTCCGCATGAATTCAGGAAGGGCGACGAGTTCTTCGAGCTCACGCTGCCCTACCGGGTGGCGGTGAACGAGGCCAACGCGCACTTCGCCTCGGTGCTGGGCGGCTTCGGCATCTCGCAGGTGGTGAGCTTCCAGGCCGAGCCCCACCTCGCACGCGGCGAACTGGTGCGGCTGCTGCCGGAGTGGAGCATCGAGCCGCTGCCGATGTACGTGGTGTACCCGCCGAACCGCCACCTCAGCCCGAAGGTGCGCGCCTTCGTCGACTGGGCGGCGGAGCTGTTTGCCAACCACCCGCAGCTGCAGGGCAGCGGCGCGGCTAGCTGACGGTGATCACCACTTCCAGGTACTCACTGGGCACGACCAGCGATTCGCCGCCTGCCGTGTTGAACTCCTCCAGCAGCGCAAAAATGCCGCGCTCGAGCCCGGCCTGACCGTCCGCATCGAGCGCGGCAAAGGCCTTGTGCGTGGGTCCGTACCAGTCGCGGAACACCTGCAGCCAGTGGGCGGCATCGCGATAGCGGAAATTGAACATGCGGCGTTCGACCCGCATCTGGGTGGACCGCGGTCCGAACAGCTCGACCAGGTGCGATTCGGTGCCCCACAGCGCCGGCGACTGCAGCCCCGCCGGCGGCGGCACATGGGCGCCGATCACCTTGAACAGCCGGCCGATGAAGCCGGTGGGCGTCCAGTTGGCCATGCCGATCCGGCCACCGCTGCGCAGCACCCGCAGCATCTCGCGCGCCACCTTCGGATGCTCGGGCGTGAACATGCAGCCGAAGGTGGAGAGCACCACGTCGAAGCTGGCATCGGCAAAGGGCAACTGTTCCGCGTCCGCCACCTCGAAGCGCACCGATAGCCCTTCGGCGGCGGCGCGGGCACGGCCCTTGTCCAGCAGCGCCGGCACGTAGTCGGTCGAGGTCACCTCGGCGAAGCGGCGCGCCGCCGCCAGGGTGGCGTTGCCGTTGCCGGCGGCGACGTCGAGCACCTTCTCGCCGGAGCGCACGTCGGCCGCTTCGGCCAGCAGCTCGCCCACCAGCTGCAGCGTGGTGCCGACGACGGCGAAGTCGCCGCTGGCCCAGGTTGCCTGCTGGCGCGTCTTGATGGCAGCGTAGTCGGGGGCGGCCTGGGTGGGCGCATTCATGACGGTGGACATGGCTTGGCTCCTGGTGGTGACGGGTTGGCTGCCATTGTTGGAGGACGCCGTCGTTGACGCTTCACCACAAGTCGGGCAGATTTGATCGAGGCTCCGCCCTTGCGTCCTCCCACTCCTCCATGAGCACCTCCGACCCGTTGTCCGACGTCCTGCGCAGCGTGCGCCTGCGCGGCGCCGTGTTCTTCTACGTGAGTTGCGGCGAGGAATGGGTCTCGGTGGCGCCGCCCTCGCGCGAGATGGGGCCGGTGGTGATGCCGGGCTCGGAACATGTCATGGCCTATCACCTGATGGCCAAGGGAAGCGGCTGGATCGGCATGGACGGCCTGCCGCCGCTGCGCTTGGACGCCGGCGACGTGGTGCTGATGCCGCATGGCGACGGCCACGTCATTTCCAGCGCGCCGGGCCTGCGGCCCAAGGCCGAGGACGCTGCCTGGGTCTTCCACATGCGGCACGACCCGAAGCCGATTCCGGTCACCTATCACCATGGCGTGGTCCAGCCGGGCGCCGAGCTGCCGGTGCAGGACGCCACCGCGGTGCTGGTCTGCGGCTTCATTGGCTGCGACGTCAAACCGTTCAATCCGCTGATCGAGGCCCTGCCGCGCCTCTTGCACCTGCCGGCCGGCGGCGTCGGCGCCTGGGTGGCGCCGGCCCTGCAGCAGGCGGTGGCCGAATCGCGCGAGCAGCGCTCGGGCAGCAGCGCGGTGCTGGAGCGCCTGAGCGAGATGATGTTCGTCGATGCCGCGCGGCGGCATCTGGCTTCACTGGACGCAGGTGCCTCGGGCTGGCTGGCGGCGCTGCGCGACCGGCATGTGGGACGCGCGCTCGCGCTGATGCACGAGCGGCCCGGCCAGGCCTGGACGGTCGACGAGCTGGGGCAGCAGGTCGGCCTGTCGCGCTCGACTCTGCACGAGCGCTTTCTCGCCCTGGTCGGCCAGCCGCCGATGCAGTACCTGGCCGACTGGCGCATCCAGCATGGCGCCAGGCTGCTGCGCGACAGCGATGCCTCGGTGCTGTCGGTGGCGCTGGAGGTGGGCTACGACACGGAAGCCGCCTTCTCGCGCGCCTTCAAGCGACTGGTCGGCGAGCCGCCGGCCGCCTGGCGGCGTGGCCAGCGCCAGCGCGCCTGAGCGACTTCAGTCGAAGTTGAGCAGCACCTTCATTGCCTGCGAGCGGTCCGCCGCCAGCGCGAAGGCACGGGCCGAGTCGCGGTAGGACAAGGTGGCCGAGATCAGCGGCTTGACGTCGACCAGCTTCTTGTTGAGCAGTTCCACCGCGGTGGCGAATTCCTCGTGGAAGCGAAAGCTCCCGCGCAGGTCGAACTCCTTGGCCACGATGGCGTTGATGGGCAGGCTGATCTCGCCGCCCGCGAGGCCCAGCTGCACGATGATGCCGCGCGGGCGCAGCACCTCGAAGGCGCCGCGCAGCGCCGCGGCGTTGCCGCTGGCTTCCAGCAGCACGTCGAACTGGCCCTTGTCGAGCGCGTAGCGCGCCAGCGCCTCGGCCTGTTCGGCCACGTTGATGACCTCGTCCGCGCCGACCTGGGCAGCCTTGCGCAGGGGATGGGCGGCCATGTCGGTGGCCACGATGTGGGCGGCGCCGGCGCGGCGGGCGGCGATGATGGCCAGCGCGCCGATCGGGCCGCAGCCGGTCACCAGCACCTTGCGGCCCAGCAAGGGCCCCGCGCGCTGCACGCCGTGCAAGGCGACCGAAAGAGGCTCGGCCATCGCGCCTTCCTCGTCGGTCAAATGGTCGGCCAGCAGGTGGGCCTGGTGCGTCTCCACCACGATCTGCTGGCGAAAGGCCCCCTGCACGTGCGGGGTGCGCATGGCGCTGCCGTAGTAGCGCATGTCCAGGCAATGGTTCTGCAGGCCCTGCTGGCAGAAGCGGCACAGGCCGCAGGGGCGGCTGGGGCTCACGGCGATGCGCTGGCCGGCCGCGAAGGCGCTGACGCCGGCGCCCACCGCCTCGATCACGCCGGCCACCTCGTGGCCCAGCACCATCGGTTCCTTGATGCGCACGGTGCCGAAGCCGCCGTGCTGGTAGTAGTGCAGGTCCGAGCCGCAGATGCCGCCGCAGCGCACCCGCACCTGCAGTTGGCCAGGGCCGAGTTCGTCCGTCGGCACTTCCTCGACGCGCAGGTCGCCGGGGGCGTGGATTACAAGGGCTTCCATCTCGCTTGTCCTTATCTGGTCATCATCCTGAGGGGCCACATGACGATCTCCGGGAACACCACCAGCAGCAGCATCACCAGCGTCTGCGCGATCATGAAGGGCATCACGCCCTTGATCGCGCCGCTCATCGGGATCTTGGCGATGCCGCAGACCACGTTGAGCACGGTGCCCACCGGCGGCGTCACCAGGCCGATGGCGTTGTTCATGATGAACAGCACGCCGAAGTACACCGGGTCGATGCCGGCCTGCTTGAGCACCGGCATCAGCACCGGCGTCATGATCAGCACCGTGGGCGTGAAGTCCAGCGCGGTGCCCACCACCAGCACCAGCATCATCAGCGCGAAGGTGAGCAGCATCTTGTTGCCCATCAGCGGCTCGACCAGGTCGGCCAGTTGCTGCGGGATGTTGGCGGTGGTGATCAGCCAGGCCGAGACGCCGGCCGCCGACACCAGGAACATGATCACCGCCGTGGTCTCGGCCGCCCGGTAGAACAGGTGGAAGAGTTGCGAGGGCTTGATCTCGCGGTAGACCACCAGGCCGACGAAGAGCGAGTAGACGGCGGCGATCACCGCCGCCTCGGTCGGCGTGAACCAGCCCAGCTTGAGGCCGCCGACAATCACGATGGGCAGCACCAGCGCCCACAGCGCCTGGCGCGTGGCGGTGCGCCGCTCGGCCATGCTGCGCCTGGGCTCCACCTTGACCTTGTCGCGCCCGATGGCCCAGCGCCAGGCCAGCATGATCGACAGGCCCATCATCACGCCGGGCACGATGCCGGCGATGAAGAGCTTGGTGATCGAGACGCCGCCGGTCACGCCGTACAGGATCATGCCGATCGAGGGCGGGATCACCGGCGCGATGATGCCGCCGCAGGCGATCAGGCCGCAGGAGCGGTTGACGTCGTAGCCGGCGTTGCGCATCAGCGGAACCAGCACCGCGGCCAGCGCCGCCGTGTCGGCCACCGCCGAGCCGGAGAGCGAGGCCATGATGATGGCCGCCATCACCGCCACGTAGCCCAGGCCGCCGCGGATGTGGCCGACCCAGGTCATGGCCATCACGATGATGCGGCGCGTCATGCCGCCGGCGTTCATGAACTCGCCGGCCAGCATGAAGAAGGGCACCGCCAGCAGCGGGAAGCTGTTGGCGCCGTCCCACATGTTCTGGATCACGATCTGCGGATCGGTGACGCCCAGGTAGAACATCATGGACAGGCCGCAGCCGATGAGGGCGAAGGCGACCGGCATGCCCAGGGCCATGAGGCCCAGCAGGGAGCCGATGAAGACGAGGATGGTCATGGCTTGCGCCCTCCTTCGATGCGCACGCGCTGCTCTTCCATCTCGTGCTCGGCCTCCAGGGCCTCGGCCATGCCTTCCTCATGCACCTCGATCAGCTCGTCGTCGGGCACCTTGCCGGCGAAGAGGCGCACGAGGTTGAACAGGCAGATCAGCCCGATCGCCGCGCCGGTGAGGTAGCTCACGCCGAAGACCCACAGCGTGCTGATCTGCGCCACCGGCGAGGCGGTCTCCTTGATGATGTCGTGCTGCAGCCAGGTGCCGTAGAAGATGTAGATGCAGCACACCAGCATCACCGCCTGGCTGATGCCCCAGCAGACGCGCCGGCCCAGCACCGGCAGCGCCTGCACCAGCATGTCCACCCCCAGGTGCGCGCGCCGGCGCACGCCGACGATGGCGCCCAGGAATGTCATCCAGACGAAGGCGTAGCGCGGGATCTCTTCGGACAGGTCGATGCCGGTGTTGAAGAACAGGCGCAGCATGACGTTGCCGAACACCATCACCAGCATCACGACCAGGCACAGGACCATCACGACCTCCAGCGCGCGGGTGAGCGCGTCGACGATCGACTTGAATGTTGTTGTCATTATTCGGCTCCCGCGGTGGATGGGGCGGCGTTCGACGAAGGCTTACTTGCCGCCGGCGCGCGCCTTGGCGATCTCGTCGTAGAAGCCCTTGACGAACTCGTCGCCGATCACGGGCGAGAACTTGGCGACGACCGGCTTGACCTTGTCCTGCATGCGCGCCAGCTCGGCCGGGCTCATGGTGTTGACGGTGACGCCGGCTTCCTTGAACTTGGCGATCACCTCGGCATTGCCTTCGTCCAGCAGCTTGCGCTGGTACAGGCCCGCCTCGACCGCGGCCTTCTTGATGCCTTCCTTGTCGGCCGGCGACAGCGTGTACCAGAACTTCTTGGAGGCCACCAGCGCCACCGGGGTGTAGACGTGGTTGGTCACCGAGATGTACTTCTGCACTTCCTGCATCTTGTTGGCGTACATGTGCAGCAGCGGGTTCTCCTGGCCGTCCAGCGCCTTGATCTCCAGCGCCGGGAACACCTCGGCGAAGGCCATGGGCACCGCGTTGGCGCCGATGGTCTTCCAGGTGTCGAGCGCGACCGGGTTGGCCATCACGCGCACCTTCAGGCCGCTCACGTCCTCGACCTTGTTGACGCTGTGCTTGCTGTTGGAGAGGTTGCGAAAGCCCATGCCGGTCCAGGTCAGGCCGACCAGGCCCGTGGGCTCGATCTTCTCAAAGATCTTCTTGGACGAGGCGCCGTCGAGCACCGCATAGACCTCGCGATCATTCTGGAACATGAAGGGCAGGTCCCAGACCTGCACTTCCTTCACGCGAGTGGATAGCGGTGCCAGGGTGCCGATGTAGAACTCCTGCGTGCCGGCCTGCACCGCCTGCAGCTCCTTCTCGTCGCTGCCCAGCACGGCGCTGGAATAGGTCTGGATCTTGACGTTGCCCTTGGTATAGGTGCCGGCCAGTTCGGCGAACTTCTTCATCGCCACCGCCTGCGGGTGGCTGTCGGGCATGGCATGCCCGAGCTTGGCCTTGACTTCGGCCAGGGCGGCGCCGGATGCCAGGCACAGGGCGGCAGCCACGAGCGCGAGCTTGCGGACGGCATGGAAGGAAGTGCGTTGACGGGTGCTCATGGGATGTCTCCTCGGATCGGGTGGGTTGAGAGCGGATGTGTGACGGAAGGGGCTTACCACTCGGCGACGCTGCCGTCGGCATGGCGCCAGAGCGGGTTGTGCCAATCGGGCGGATCGAGGCTCGCGTGGCGCACGCGCTCCTCGTCGACTTCCACGCCCAGGCCGGGCTTGGGCAGTGCGCGGATGCAGCCGCCCTCGATGCGGAAGTCGTCCTTGTTGATGACGTAGTCCAGCAGTTCGGCGCCGCGGTTGTAGTGGATGCCCATGCTCTGCTCCTGCAGCACCGCGTTGTGGGCGACGAAGTCCACCTGCAGGCAGGCCGCCAGCGCGACCGGGCCGAGCGGGCAATGCGGGGCGAAGCCGACGTCGTAGGCCTCGGCCATGGCAGCGATCTTGTGGCACTCGGTGATGCCGCCGGCGTGCGAGAGATCGGGCTGCAGGATGGCGATGCCGCCTTCCTGCAGCACGCGCTTGAATTCGAAGCGCGAGTACATGCGCTCGCCCGCGGCCAGAGGGATCGAGGTGGCAGCGGCCAGGCGGGGGTAGTGCTCGGCCTGCTCGGCCAGCACCGGCTCCTCGACGAAGAGCGGGCGCAATGGCTCCAGGGCGCGCAGCAGGGGCTTGGCCATCGGCGCCGCGACGCGGCCGTGGAAGTCCAGGCCGAAATCCACCGTGCTGCCCAGGGCCGAGCGCACCTGCTCGATCTTGGTGACTGCGGCATCGACGGCGCGCACCGAATCGAGCGGCACCATCTCCTCGCAGCCGTTGAGCTTGAAGGTGTCGATGCCGCCTTCCAGCAGGCGCTGCATCTGCTCGACGATGTCGGTCGGCCGGTCGCCGCCGACCCAGCTGTAGACCTTCATCCTGTCGCGCACCTTGCCGCCCAGCAGTTCGTAGACGGGCACGCCCAGCGTCTTGCCCTTGATGTCCCACAGGGCCTGGTCGATGCCGGCGATGGCGCTCATCAGGATGGCGCCGCCGCGATAGAAGTGGCTGCGGTACAGGGTCTGCCAGATGTCGTTGATGCGCGAGGGGTCCTGGCCGATCAGGGTCTCGCAGAACTCGTGCACCGCCGCCTCGACGGTGCGCGCACGCCCCTCGATCACCGGCTCGCCCCAGCCGCTTAGCCCCGCGTCGGTCTCGATCTTGAGGAACATCCAGCGTGGCGCGACGCGGAAGGTTTCGAAGCGGGTGATCTTCATGGCGTCTGCAGCGTGCCGTCCGCCAGGCGGGTCTGCGTCCAGGTGGTGACGCCCGCCTCGCAGGGGTACTTGCGCGCCTGCGCCTCGTTCAATTCGATGCCCAGGCCCGGTTCGTCGTTGGCATAGACGTAGCCCTGGCTGAACTCCGGCAGCCCGGGGAACACGTCGAGCAACGCACCACGCGGGCCCTTGAGTTCCTGGATCACAAAGTTGGGCGGCTCGATGCCCGACCATTCCTGGATGCCCAGGTTGCGTGCCGCCAGGTCGACGTGGATGTTGGCCGCATGGCCCAGCGGCGACATGTCGCCCGGGCCGTGCCAGGCGGTTTTCACGCCGAACTGCTCCGCGAAGATCTGCAGTTTGCGCGCCGGCGTGATGCCGCCGATCTGGCTCAGGTGCACGCGGATGTAGTCGATCAGCCGCTCGGCGATGAGGAACTTCCACTCGGCCGGGTTGTTGAAGAGCTCGCCCTGCGCCAGCGGCGTGGTGGTCTTCGCGCGCAACTCGCGCAGCCACTCACCCTCCTCCAGCGGGATCGCGTCTTCCAGGTAGAAGAGCTGGAAGGGTTCGAGTTCGCAGGCCAGGCGGATCGCGTCGATCGGCGCCAGCCGCTCGTGCACGTCATGGATCAGTTCCAGGTCGAAGCCGAACTTGCTGCGGATGCCGTCGAAGAGCGCGACGGTCTCGCGCATGTACTTCTTGCCGTCGAGGTAGACGCCAGGCGCGGCGCCGCGCGGCGCGTTGGAGGGCGCAGGCCCGAAGCCGCCGCCGCCATAGCCGCCGCTCTGGCAGCGCACGTGGGTGATGCCCTGCTCGCGGTATTGCTCGATGTTGTCGCACAGCTCGGAAAGGCTGGCGCCCTCGGCATGGCGATAGACCGGCACGCCCTCGCGGACCTTGCCGCCGAAGAGCTGGTAGAGCGGCATGCCGGCCATCTTGCCCTTCATGTCCCACAGCGCCATGTCGACGCCGGAGATCGCGTTGTTCTCGATCGGGCCGTTGCGCCAGTAGGCGTTCTGGTGCATCAGTTGCCACAGCTCTTCGATGGCGGTGGCGTCGCGTCCCACGAGCAGGGGCTTGAGGTACTGCTCGACGAGGCACTGCACCGCCAGGTGCCGGTACGCGAAGGTTGCGCAGCCCAGGCCGAACAGCCCGGGCTGGTTGGTCTCCACCTTGACGACGATGAGGTTGATGCCTTCGGGCGCCGTCAGGATGACCTTGACGTCGGAGATGAGGGTGGCCATGGGGCTACTTCTGGATGTTCAGGCCGGTCAGGAGCTTCTTGAAGTAGTCCGACTGGCTGTTCATGAACTGCTGGAACTGCGGGCCGTCGAGGTAGGCCGGTTGCAGGTTGGCACGCACCAACGCGTCACGGAACGCGGGGTCCTCGGCGGTCTTGCGGGTTGCATCGCGCAGGGTCTGCACGACTTCGGGCGGCGTGTTCAAGGGCACGCCCAGGCCGCGCCAGGTGCCGACCACCAGGTCGGTGCCCTTCTCCTTGAAGGTGGGCACCTTGTCGTACGGCGCGGGCAGGCGGCGATCGGCGAGGGAGACCAGCACGCGCACCTTGCCGGCCGCGACGAAGGAGCCGATCTCGGCCGGGCTCACCGTGATGGCGTCCACATGGCCACCGGCCAGCGCCATCACGCTCGGCGCCGCGCCCTGGTAGGGCACGTGGTTGAACTTGACGCCAGCCTTGTCCTCGACGGCCGCGGCCGCCAGGTGCCAGATGGTGCCCGTGCCGGCATTGCCCATGCTGACGCTGTCGGGCTGCTTGCGCGCCTGCGCCAGCAGGTCGTCAATGGATTGGAAGGGCGAATCCGCACGCACCGCGATCAGGCCCGGGTCGCCGTTCAGGCGCGCGATCGGGATGAAGTCGGCGGTGGTCACCTTGGTCATGCCCAGGTGGGGAATGATCGCCAGTTCGGAGATCAGCACCGCGACCTTGTAGCCATCCGGCGTGGCGCGTTGCACCTCGGTCATGGCGATGCCGCCGCTGGCGCCCGGCTTGTTGCTCACCACGATGGGCTGCGTGATGTACTTCTTGGCCGTGTCGGCGAACAGGCGCGTCATGACATCAGTGCCGCCGCCTGCCGACGATGGCACGATCATTTCGATCGGCCGGCTGGGGTAGGCATCCGCCGCGTGGGAGACCGCGCAAAAGGCTGCAGCCATGGAAAGCGCGGCCAACGCGCTGCGAAGCAGTTTCACAGGTGTCTCCTTGAGTACGGGCGAGCGCGTCAGAGAACGGCCAGCATGCCGCCGTCGACATAGATGACCTGGCCATTGACGTAGTCGGACGCCGCGGATGCCAGGAAGATGGCCGCGCCGCCCAGTTCATCCGGCCGACCCCAGCGCCGCGTCGGGGTGCGCGACTTGACCCAGCCATCGAAGTCGGGGTTGTTGATCAGCGCCGTGTTCATCTCGGTCGCCATGTAGCCGGGGCCGATGGCGTTGGCCTGGATGTTGTGCTGCGCCCATTCGGCGGTCATGGCGCGGGTCAGCATCTTGATGCCGCCCTTGGCCGCGGTGTAGGGCGCGACGGTGGCGCGCGCGGCTTCGCTGGTGAGCGAGGCAATGTTGATGACCTTGCCGCCGCGCCCGCGCGCGATCATGCGGCGCGCCGCCTCGCGCCCGACCAGGAAGGCGCTGGTGAGGTTGGTGAGGATCACCTTGTCCCACTCGGCCAGCGCCAGTTCGACCAGGGGCTTGCGCAGCTGGATGCCGGCGTTGTTGAACAGGATGTCGACTTCGATGCCCTCTGCGTCGAGGCGCTCGAAGGCGGCGCATACGGCGGCCTCGTCGGTCACGTCGAAGGCCGCGACCTCCACCGCATGGCCCTCGGCGCGCAGCGCCTCGGCTGCAGCCGCCAGGCGCTGCGCATCCACACCGTTGAGCACGACCCTGGCGCCGGCCTGCGCCAACGCCTTGGCGATGCCGTGGCCGAGGCCACGCGAGGAGCCGGTCACCAGGGCGGTGCGGCCGGCGAGATCGAACAAGGGGTGGGACATGCGTCGTGCCTCGGTGCTGGGTTCGGACGAAGAATATCGTGATATTTCACGATATGTTTGCGTGTTTACCCGAAGCACTACGTAGCCGTTCTGCGTTTAGTTTTCAGGGAGTCCCACTGGGGAAAATCACCCATTGAACCGGCATTCAGTTGACATATCAGGCTATGCTTTCGCAGCGCCTTCCGAGCAAAACATCATGGCCACGATCCCGCGTTCCCGCACGAAAGCCGTCCAGCAGAAGAAGCCGCCCGCAGCCGACCCTGTGCGCCGGCACAGCCCGGTCAACCTGTCCGAGCTGGCCTACGAGCGGCTGGAGGAAATGCTGGTGTGCTGTGCCCTGCCCCCGGGCCGCTTCCTGGCCACGCACGAGTTGCAGGCGGCGGTGGGCTACGGCCGCACGCCGGTGCTGCAGGCGGTGAACCGCCTGGCGGCCGACACGCTGGTGCTCGTCACGCCGCGCCACGGCCTGCAGATCGCGCCGGTCAACCTGAGCCGCGAGCGGGTGCTGCTGCGCCTGCGGCGCGACATGGAACGCTTCGTGATCCGGCTGGCCACCGAGCGCTCCGGCGCCTCCGAGCGCAACCAGATGCTGCATCTCAAGCGCCAGTTGCTGGAGCACCGCGACGCCATGAACCTGGACCAGTTCAACCTGATCGACCGCCGCATCGACCAGCTCTTCCTCAGCGCCGCCGGCGAGCCCTTCGTCGAGAGTACGCTGCGGCCGCTGCACACCATCTTCAGGCGCATCGGCTGGATCTATCACATGCAGACGCAGCGCGGCGTGCAACTGCAGGACACCATCGACGCCCATGCCGCGGTGATCGATGCGGTGGCCGAAGGCCGGGCTGATGGCGCGATCGCCGCTTCCGATCACCTGATGAGTTTTGTCGACGGCATGTTCGACGCCATCGAGCGCGAGGTGGCGCCGTCGATGCTGGACTGCAGCCTGGGCGGTTTCGAGCTTTCGTTCGACCGGTCGGCGACCGCCGCCTGAGCCCGACTATTTCTGCGCGAGGAAGTCCAGCACCGGCGCCACCGTGCGCGCCGGATCTTCCTCGTGCGGCACGTGGCCCAGGCCGTCGAATATCTGCAGGCGGCTGCCGGCGACATCCTTGGCAAAGCGCTGCGCCAGCGCAGGAGGAATCAAGCGATCGTCGGCGCCCCAAAGGATCAGCGTCGGCTGAGGCAACTGGCGGATCTCGGACGAATGGTCTTCGTTCGGCACGGCACGAAAGCGCTCGGCCAGCGCCTGCCGGTTGCCTTCGCGCAGCGCGAGTTCGTAGTAGCGATCCACCAGCTCGGGCGTCACCCGGGACGGATCGCCGTAGACATTGCGCACGCTGGACTCCACCACCCGCCGCGGCAGCAGATTGCGCATCAGCGGCGCGAGCGAGGGCATGCGTGCCAGCGTGAAGGCCAGCGGCACCGACTGCGCCTGCGCGCGATAGCCGCCGGCATCGACCAGGATCAGCTTGGCGACGCGTTCCGGATGATCGAAGGCGAATTTCCATGCCACGCCACCGCCGAAAGAGTTGCCGGCGACCACGGCCTGTCCGATCTTCAGTTGCTCGAACAGGGCCACCATGAAGCGGGAATAGCGCTCCCGCGTGTAGTCAGCGTCGGGCGGCGGCCCGGTCAGGCCGAAGCCGGGCAGATCGACGCGAATCACGCGATGCCTGCCCTTGAGCGCATCGACCCAGCCGTCCCAGGTATGCAGGCTCGCCGAGGTGCCGTGCAAGAGGACGATCGGCTGCGGATCGCCCCGCGGCCCCTCGTCGCGCAGGTGGACATCCATCCCGTCGATCCGCACGAACTGCGAGGGCGCCGGCGCCCAGCGCGCCTTGAGTGACTCGACCGGACGATCCGGCGCCCAGGCCGAGGCCACCAGCACGGACACGAGGACGACGAGCAGGACTACGGCGATGCCGAGCGCCTTGAGCAGGAATTTCATGAGACCTTGAAACGTGGCAGGACAAAGAAAAGCCCCGCGTCGCGGGGCTTTTCTCGAAGACGGGCTGCAGCGAGCTCAGTGCGCCAGGATCTTGTTCAGGAAATCCTTGGTGCGCGGCTGGCGGTTCTCCGGATGGGCGAAGAACTCCTCCTTCGAGCAGTCTTCCAGGATGCGGCCGCCCACGTCGATGAAGATCACGCGGCTCGCCACCTTGCGCGCAAAGCCCATCTCGTGCGTGACCACCATCATGGTCATGCCTTCCTTGGCCAGCGCCACCATCACATCGAGCACCTCGCCCACCATCTCGGGGTCGAGCGCGGAGGTGGGCTCGTCGAACAGCATCACGATCGGGTCCATCGACAGGGCCCGGGCGATCGCCACGCGCTGCTGCTGGCCGCCCGAAAGCTGGCCGGGGAACTTGTCCTTGTGCGCCATCAGGCCCACGCGGTCGAGCATCTTCAGGCCGCGCGTCTTGGCCTCGTCGGCGCTGCGGCCCAGCACCTTGATCTGCGCGATGGTGAGGTTCTCGGTCACCGACAGGTGCGGGAACAGCTCGAAGTGCTGGAACACCATGCCCACCTTGGAGCGCAGCTTGGGCAGATCGGTCTTGGGGTCGTGCAGCGCGATGCCGTTGACGGTGATCTCGCCCTTCTGGAAAGGCTCCAGCGCGTTCACCGTCTTGATCAGGGTGGACTTGCCCGAGCCCGAGGGCCCGCACACCACCACCACGTCGCCCTTGGCGATGCTCACCGAGCACTCGTTGAGCACCTGCACCGGGCCATACCACTTGGAAACGTTCTTGATTTCAATCATTTCTTAACTCCTCTTGCGCGAGCGGTGCTCAGCGGATGATGGCGATCTTCTTGTGCAGACGCTTGACCACATAGGACAGCGAATAGCAGATGATGAAGTAGATGACCGCGGCCAGCAGGTAGGACTCGACCGGGCGGCCGAAATTCTTGCCGGCGGTCTCGAAGCCCTTGAGCAGGTCGTAGGCACCGATGGCGTAGACCAGAGAGGTGTCCTGGAACAGGATGATGGTCTGCGTCAAGAGCACCGGCAGCATGTTGCGAAAGGCCTGCGGCAGGATGACCAGCTTCATCTGCTGGCCATAGGTCATGCCCACCGCCTGCGCCGCGTGGACCTGGCCGCGCGGGATCGACTGGATGCCCGCGCGCATGATCTCGCTGAAGTAGGCCGCCTCGAAGGCGATGAAGGTGATGATGGCCGAGGTCTCGGCGCCGATGGGGCGGCCGATGATGAAGGGCACCAGCAGGAAGAAGCCCAGGATCACCATCACCAGCGGGACGCTGCGCATGCCGTTGACGTAGAAGGCGGCGGGCATGTCCAGCCACTTCTTGCCCGACAGGCGCATCAGCGCCAGCAGGGTGCCAAAGAGGATGCCGCCCAGGGTCGCCACCGCGGTCAGGAACAAGCTGAAGTAGAAGCCCTTCAGGATGAAGCTGCTGACGACGTCCCAGTTGTAGAAACCGAAGTCGAGGTTGGTCATGTCAGTGGCCTCCCGTTCCGCCGGCGGCAACGAAGCCCGGCACCCGCGACCTCTTCTCGATGTAGGCCATGA
Organism: Variovorax sp.; assembly: GCA_035476655.1. Taxonomy (GTDB): domain Bacteria; phylum Pseudomonadota; class Gammaproteobacteria; order Burkholderiales; family Burkholderiaceae_C; genus Variovorax. The sequence continues at coordinate 25,946 of DATILH010000037.1, read as the reverse complement.
TCCGGTTGATCACCAGCGCCGAGAAGATGTAGAGCAGCACCACGCCGATATAGATTTCCATGTTGCGTGCGGTCTCCTCGCCGGCCTGCAGGTAGAACTGGGTCAGCTCGGCGATCGACACCGCGAACGCCACCGAGGAGTTCTTGAAGATGTTCATCGACTCGCTGGTAAGCGGCGGCAAGATGATGCGGTAGGCCATCGGCAGGATCACGTAGCGGTAGTACTGCACCGTGGTGAAGCCCACCGCCATGCCGGCGTAGCGCTGGCCCTTGGGCAGCGCCTGGATGCCCGAGCGCACCTGCTCGGCGATACGCGCCGAAGTGAACAGGCCCAGCGCGATCACCACCAGCACGAAGGGCGGGAAGTCGCGCATCACCGGGAAGAGCGCCGGCACCACGTGGTACCAGAGGAAGATCTGGACCAAGAGCGGGATGTTGCGAAAGAGTTCCACCCACGCATTGCCCAGGCGCACTGTCCAGGGTTTGTCGGGCAGCGTTCGGATAATGCCGATGAGCGAACCGACGATCAGGGCGATGGCCAGCGCGCACAGCGACACCGAGACCGTCCAGCCCCAGGCCGACATCATCCAGTTGAGATAGGTGTAGGCGTCGCCGGAGCCGAAGCATCCGGGCACGATATCGCCGTCGATCGTGTCTTTACAAAATACCTGCCAGTCCCAGGCCATGGGCACTCCTCGCTTTTGTTGTCTTCTTGTTGATAAACAAACGCCCGCCTCGAGGGGCGGGCGTTTGGTCGGTCAACCCATTCGGATCACTTCTTGACGTAGTCTTCCATCGGCTTGTTGTTGGGGTTCGCCCAAGCGGCCTTGGTGGCGTCCGACAACGGCAGGTTCATGGCCGTGTTGGTCGGGGGGATCGGCTGCATGAACCACTTGTCGTACAGCTTGGCCAGCGAGCCGTCCTTGATCTGGCGAGCGATGGAATCGTCCACGGCCTTCTTGAAGGCGGCGTCGTCCTTGCGCAGCATGCAGGCGATCGGCTCCACCGACAACTCGGGGCCGACGATGGCGAAGCCCTTCGGGTTCTTGGCCTTGGAGATGTTGGCGGCCAGGATCGAGCCGTCCATCACGAAGGCGTCGGCGCGGCCGGTTTCCAGGAGCAGGAAGCTGTCGGCGTGGTCCTTGCCCATGACTTCCTTGAAGTCGATGCCCTGGGCGCGCTCGTTCTTGCGCAGGGTCTGGACCGAGGTGGTGCCGGTGGTGGTGGCCACGGTCTTGCCGTTCAGGTCCTTCAGGTCCTTGATGCCGGAATCAGCCTTGACGGCGATGCGCACCACTTCCACGTAGGTCGTGTTGGCGAAATCGACGTCCTTCTGGCGGGTCGCGTTGTTGGTGGTCGAGCCGCACTCCAGGTCGACGGTGCCGTTTTGCACCAGCGGGATGCGGTTCTGCGAGGTCACCGGCACGTAGTTGACGGCGAGCTTCTTGCCGGCGGTCTTGCTCAGGTCGTCGATGATGCGCTCGGCCATCTCGGTGTGAAAGCCCGCGTACTTGCCGTTGCCCAGGGTGAAGGAGAGCGCGGACGAGTCGCGCACGCCCAGGCTGATCGCGCCGCTGGCCTTGAGCTTGGCCAGGGTGTCGTTCGCTTGCGCAAAGGCGGTGCCCATGGCCAGCGCCGTGACGGCGAGCGCGATAAGTTGTTTCTTCATGCGGATGACTCCTCAGTTAACGGATGGATACGAAAGGGCAAATTCTAGACAACCGCAACATGGGGCGTACAGGGACCAACCCGGTGCACCCCACGCACCACCTTCGAAATGGCAGTGCCGGCGACATGCTTGTAACCGAATACTAAGCAGTCTTTGTGCCCGAAGGTGGCGCGGGCGCCGCCAGTCGCATGGGCTGGGTAAGCTTTTCGGGTACCAGCAGCGCCTCCATCTCGGCGCGCGTCATGATGCCCAGGGACTCGGCCACCTCGTCGATGGGACCGCCGGTAGCCAGCGCCGTCTTGGCAATCAGGGCCGCCTTCTCGTAGCCGATCAGCGGGTTGAGGGCGGTGACCAGGGTGACCGATTCACGCACCCGCTTGGCCAGGAACTCGCGATTGGCCTCGATGCCTTCAACACAATTCTTCTGCAGCGTGTGGCAGGCGCGACTGAGGTGCTGGATGCTCTTGAACAGGCTCCAGCCCATGATGGGCTCGAAGGCATTGAGCTGCAGCTGGCCGGCTTCCGAAGCCATGGTCACCGTGACGTCATTGCCGATCACCTCGAATGCCACCTGGTTCATCACTTCAGGGATCACCGGGTTGACCTTGCCCGGCATGATGGAAGAGCCGGCCTGGCGCGCCGGCAGGCGGATCTCGCCGAAGCCGGCCTGCGGGCCGCTGGACAAGAGGCGCAGGTCGTTGCAGGTCTTGCTGAGCTTGGCCGCCACGCGCTTGAGCACGCCCGACAGCTGCACGAAGGCGCCGGTGTCCTGCGTGGCCTCGACCAGGTTGGCGGCCTGCTTGAGCGGCACGCCGGTCTGCTCGGCCAGGTACTGGCAGGCCAGGTTGGCATAGCCCTGCGGCGCGTTGATGCCGGTGCCGATGGCGGTGGCGCCCAGGTTGATTTCCTCGATCAGCGCGCGTGCCTCGGCCAGGCGCTGCTCGTCTTCCTCGATCATGATGGCGTAGGTGCGGAACTCCTGGCCCAGGGTCATGGGGACCGCGTCCTGCAACTGGGTGCGGCCGATCTTCAGGATGTCCTTGAACTCCGTCGCCTTGGCGTCGAAGGCACCGCGCAACTCGGCCATGGCCTGGATCAGTCGGCCGATGGCAAACCACAAGGCCAGGCGCACGGCCGTCGGATAGACGTCGTTCGTGCTCTGCGAGGCGTTCACATGATCGTTGGGGTGCAGCAGCTCGTAGCTGGCCTTGGGATGGCCCATCTTCTCGAGCGCGAGGTTGCAGATCACCTCGTTGGCATTCATGTTGGTCGAAGTGCCGGCGCCGCCCTGGATCACGTCGACCACGAATTCATCCAGCAGCTTGCCGGCCACGATGTCGTCGCAGGCGGCCATGATGGCGTCGGCGCGCTCGCGGCTGATGGCGCCAAGGTCGGCGTTGGCGCGGGTGGCCGCTTTCTTCACATGGGCCAGTGCGCGCACCAGGTCCGGCATGGCCGAGATGCGGGTGCCCGAGATCGGGAAGTTCTCCACCGCGCGCGCCGTGTGCACGCCCCAGTAGGCGGCAGCGGGGATCTTCCGCTCGCCAAGAAAGTCGTGTTCGATCCTGAATCTCGATTCCATGATGGGCGCACTCCGGCTTGATAAAAAAATGCACGCCACGCGGCGTGCATTGAAGGAAAGAGCGTGACAGCGAAACGTTGGCGACTGTATTCCTGCCGCCCAATCGGCGCCAATGCTCTTTGTAAGCAGGGTTATGCGCTCGCTGCATACTTGATGCAGTGCACAAAAAGTCAGGCGGCGGGTGCTGCCGATTTCAGGTAGTCCCACAGCGCGGCGGCCGAGCCCTTGGGTTGCGCGCCGGCCGTCCTGCTGCCGGCGGCGGGCGGCGAAGGCCGTTGCCTGTAGGCGCGGATTTCCATGGTGGCTTCGAGCCGGTCGATCTCGGGCGGCAAGGCGCTGACCAGCTTGCGCGAACGCACGTCGCTGCGCACCGCGCTCTGCGGCAGGAAGGCGATGCCGTGGCCTTCCAGCGCCATCGCCTTCAGGCCTTCGGCCATGTCGGTCTCGTAGACGCGGTCCAGGTGCATGGCGACCTTGGAGTCCTTGAGCAACTGGTCGACGATCCGGCCCAGGTAGGCGCCCGGCGCATAGCCCAGATAGGGCAGCGGCTGGCCTGCGCGACCCGGCAGGCAGTAGCGCGGCGCGCCCTCGGCATCGGGGCGCACCCAGGGCGCCACCACCTCCTGCCCCAGGCTCACCATCTCGTAACGGTTGGCGTCCAGCTCCAGCGGCAGGGCCGGGTGGTGATAGGCAATGAGCAGGTCGCAGCCGCCTTCCACCAGCCGGTGCACCGCGTCATGCACGTTCAGGGCGATCAGCCGGCTCTTCATCGTGCCGAAGCCTTCGCGCAGTTGCGTGACCCAGGCCGGGAAGAAGGTGAAGGCCAGCGTGTGCGGCACGGCGAACTCGATCACGTCCTGCCCCGCCGCCGAATGGCCGCGCAGCATGGCGCGCGTGCTTTGCAGGTCCTGCAGGATCTCGATGGCCTGCGCGTACAGGGTCTGGCCGGCGGGTGTGAGGCGCGTCGGGTAGGAGCTGCGGTCCACCAGGTCGGCGCCGGCCCAGACCTCCAGGGCCTGGATGCGACGCGAGAAGGCGGGCTGCGTCACATGGCGAAGCTGCGCGGAGCGACTGAAACTGCGCGTCTCCGCCAGGCTGACGAAGTCTTCGAGCCACTTGGTTTCCATTGGGGCATTATGGCGAGCCCCCGCCCGCGCTCAGCGCAGGCGCGCCCTGGCGGCCTTGGCGTCGATCTCGACCTTGGCCGTCAGCGCGGCCACGCATTCTTCGAAGACCGCCGTCTGCGCCTCGGTGAGCACCGACAGCATCGAGCGCTCCATCTTGCGCCCGAGCTTGTTGCACTCGCGCACGATCTGCGCGCCCTCCTCCGTGAGGAAGAGCTGCACCCAGCGCGCATCCTCCTCGCCGATGCGGCGCACCAGCAGGCCGCGCCGCGCCAGCGCAGTCACCAGCTTGGAGACCAGCGTTTTCTCGAGGTAGGCGCCGGCGGCCACCTCGCTTTGCGTGATGCCGGGCTGGTGATGCGCCTGGCGCAGGATGCGCAGCTCGCGCAGGCTGACGCCGCAGGCCTGCTCGTAGACCTCGGTGGCCAGCTGCTTGGCCTGGCCGTTCAAGACGTCGAGCCTGAAAGTGAGAAAGTCGATCGGCGGACGCGCCATGCAGGTCTCTTGGGTGGAAATAATTGCGATACGCAACCGTGGGGGTCAACGATAGCTCAGATCGGCGAGATAACGCCGCGGCCTGAAAAATGCCCATTGGCATTGGCAACGAAGCGGTCCACGCTCGCCTGCGTGGCCTCTGGCGACCAGCCGGCCAGGTGCGGGCTGAGCAGCACGTTGTCCAGCCCGATCAGAGCTTCCGGGCGGCTTGGCTCGCTCTCGTAGACATCCAGGCCGGCGCCGGCGATACGCCTCTCGCGCAGGGCTGCCGCCAGCGCCTCGGTATCGACCACGCTGCCGCGCGAGATGTTGATGAGGAAGCCCCGGGGACCCAGCGCATCCAGCACCTGGGCATTGACCACGTGGCGCGTGGCCGGGCCACCGGGGGTGGCGCAGACCAGTACATCGGCCCACTGTGCAAGTTCAAGCAGGCTCTCGAAATAGCGGTGCGCCACGCCTTCGCGCGGGCTGCGGTTGTGGTAGCCCACCGGCATGTCGAAGCCGGCAGCGCGCCTGGCGATCTTCTGGCCGATGGTGCCCAGGCCGAAGATGCCCAGGTTCTTGCCCGAGACGTTGGGCGGATGCGGGATCGCCTCGCGCCACATGCCGGCGCGGCATTGGATGTCGAGTTGGCGCATGCCGCGCACGATGCCGATCAGGAGGCCGAAGGCGTGATCGGCCACGCAGTCGTCGTTGGTGCCGGCGCCGTTGGCCGTGACGATGCCGCGCGCGCGCAGCGCGTCCATCGGCAGGCCCTCGAAGCCGGCGCCCATGCAGCACACCAGTTCCAGCGCTGGCATGGCGGCCACCTCCTGTGGCGTGACGCCGATCACGCCGATGGTCAGCACGGCGCGAAAACGCGTGCCGTGCTGCGCAATGGCGGCGGCGCGCTCCTCGTTCGTGGGCGCGTAGACGATGTCGAAGTGCTGGCCGATCTGCGCCTGGTGCGCGGGCGAGAGGCTGTTGAGGATGAGAAGGGAAATCTTGTCGCTCATGGTTCGGTTCAAAGGATCTGCGGCGCCTCGATCTTCTGCAGCGCCCACATCTGTGCATAGCGGCCGTTGCGCGCCAGGAGTTGCGCATGGGTGCCGCGCTCGACGATCTCGCCGGCTTCCAGCACCAGGATCTCGTGCGCGTCCACCACGGTGGACAGGCGGTGCGCGATCAGCAGCGTGGTCTTGTTGCGCGCCGCGCTCTTGAGTTCGCCCTGGATGGCGCGCTCGTTGGCCGAGTCCAGCGCAGAAGTAGCCTCGTCGAAGATCAGCACCGGCGGGTTCTTCAAGAGGGTGCGGGCGATGGCCACACGCTGCTTCTCGCCGCCGGACAGCTTGAGGCCCCGCTCGCCCACCGTGGTCTCGTAGCCCTTGGGCGTGTGCATGATGAAGTCGTGGATGCGCGCCGCCTGGGCGGCTGCCACCACCTCTTCGTGCGTGGCACCGGGGCGGCCGTAGGCGATGTTGTATTCGACCGTGTCGTTGAAAAGCACCGTGTCCTGCGGCACGATGCCAATCGCCTGGCGCACGCTCGATTGCGTCACTTCGCGGATGCTCTCGCCGCCGATGGTGATCCGGCCCTGCTGCACGTCGTAGAAACGATAGAGCAATCGGGCCAGCGTCGACTTTCCGGAGCCCGAAGGCCCGACCACCGCCACCGTCTTGCCGGCCGGGATCTCGAAGCTCACATGCTTGAGGATGGGCCGCGCCGCCTCGTAGGCAAAGCACACGTCCTCGAAGCGCACCGTGGCGTCGCCGCTGTCGTGGGCGAGCAGGGGCTGCGCGCCCGGCTCGTCGGCGATCTCGCGTTCGCGTTCGAGCAGGGCGAACATCTTGTCAAGGTCGGTCAGGTTCTGCTTGATCTCGCGGTAGATCACGCCCAGGAAATTGAGCGGGATGTACAGCTGGATCATGAAGGCATTGACCATCACCAGGTCACCCAGCGTCATGCTGCCTTGCACCACGCCCTGGGTGGCGCGCCACAGCATGGCCACCAGGCTGATCGCGATCAGCAGTTGCTGGCCGGTGTTGAGCATCGACAAGGTGGTCTGGCTCTTCACCGCGGCGCGGCGGTAGCGCTCCAGGTTCTCGTCGTAGCGCCTGGCCTCGAAGTCCTCGTTGTTGAAGTACTTGACAGTCTCGTAGTTCAAGAGCGAATCGATGGCGCGGGTCTGTGCCTTGGAGCTCAGCTCGTTCATGGTGCGCCGGTACTGGGTGCGCCACTCGGTCACCGTCACGGTGAAGAAGATGTAGAACACCAGCGCGACGCCGGTGATGACGGCGAACCAGGGATCGAAGCGCACCGCCAGGATCGACAGCACCAGGGTCAGCTCGATCAAGGTCGGGACGATGCTGTAGAGCGAGTACGAGATCAGCGAATGCACCGCCTGCGTGCCGCGCTCGATGTCGCGCGTCATGCCGCCGGTCTGGCGCTCCAGGTGGAAGCGCAGGCTCAAGGCATGCAGATGCCGGAACACTTCCAGCGAGATGCGGCGCGAGGCGCCCTCGGTGGCCTTGGCGAAGACCAGTTCGCGCAACTCGGTGAAAAGCGAGGTGGAAAAGCGCAAGAGGCCATAGGCCAGCAGCAGCGCCGCCGGCACCACCAGCAGCGCCCGCGGGTCGCCCGGCTTGATCGTCATGGCATCCACCAGGTACTTGAGCAGCACCGGCACGCCGACGTTGGCCAGCTTGGCACCCACCATGAAGGCGAGCGCAAAGACCACGCGCCACTTGTAGTGCCAGAGATAGGGGAAGAGCCGTGCCAGGGTGGCGGCGTCGGTGCGCTCGGCGCCGGGCGTCTGTGCCGGTGCGCTGGCCGCACCGTGATGGGGAGAGGAAAGGGCTTCGCCGCTGCGACGCATGAGGGACAATCGTGGGTGTTTGTTACCTTCTGATTGTGCCCATGTCCACCATTTCCAGCGCCAAGCTTGCCGCCACCCTCAAGAGCCTGCCAGCCGACATGGAGTTGGTGCTCAAGGTGATCCCCATGCCGGCCGACTGCAACGCCAACGGCGACATCTTCGGCGGCTGGGTGATGGCGCAGGTCGACCTGGCCGGTTCGGTGATCCCGGCGCGCTATGCCAAGGGGCGCCAGGCGACGGTGGCGGTCAACGAATTCGTCTTCAAGCAGCCGGTGCGGCTGGGCGACATCCTGTCCTTCTATTCCTCGCTGGTGCGGGTGGGGCGCACCTCGATCACCGTCAAGGTGGAGGTCTTCGCCGAGCGCTTCCGGGCGCAGGGCGAATACATCAAGGTGACGGAGGCGACGCTGACCTACGTTGCCATCGACGAGAACGGCCGGCCGCGGGCGATCGAGCAGGCCGAGGGCGCTGCTTAAGCAACAGCGCGCGCGGGCCTGCGCCCTGCCGCACGGGGCGCGGCCACGGCACGACCCTTGGGCGCCGCCGGCGGCGCCTCTTCCACCAGTTGCTCCATCAGCGTGCGCACGAACTGCTGCATGCGTGCCACGGCCTTCTTGTCGCCACCCAGGTGCAGCAACAGCGCCTGCTGGAACAGGCCGTCGAGCATGGCATAGGCCGCGGCCGAAGGCAGGCGCGGCGGCTGGCCGGCCAGCGCGGCATAGCGTGACACGACGCGCCAGATCATGCGTTCGAGGCTGGCGTCGATCTCGGTCACGTCGGCGCGCAAGCCGTCCTCGAACAGCGCCTGCGAGCGCAGGTCATACCAGAGGCGGTGCAGCGCCGCCTCGTCGCGCAGGGTCGCGCCGAGTGCGGCGCAGAAGCCCTCCAGCAATTGCGGCGCGCTGGTAGCGCTCGCCACGACCTCGTCATAGCGCTGCACGCAGACCGCCTTGTACTGGCGCACGCTGCACAAGATGAGATCGAACTTGTCCTTGAAGTAGTAGTGCAGCACGCCATGCGAGAACTGCGAGTTCTGGGCGATCTCGCGCAGGCTGGTGCGCGCGTAGCCCAGCGAGGCCAGCGTCTGCAGCGTGGCTTCGCCCAACTGCGCGCGGCGCTCGTTGAACTTGTCGTCATGGGGGCGAGGGTTCGCAATGGCCATGGGCGCGATTGTACGAAGGCAAGGCCGCTCGAAAACCCTTGTCTTGACACTTGTCCAGATTTTTCTTGACAGCTGTCCAAACGTATCCTTAGCATCCCGCTCCCGTCTTGACAGTTGTCCAAATTACTAAAGGAGACACCCATGAAAGGTATGGATCTGAGCGGCCGCAAGGCCCTGGTCACGGGCGGCGCGCGCGGCCTGGGCGCCGGCATGGCCCAGGCGCTGGCACGCGCCGGTGCCGCGGTGATGGTGGCCGACGTGCTGACCCAGCAAGGCGAGGAAAGCGCCCAGCAGCTGCGGGCCGCGGGTGCCAAGGCCGGCTTCGTGCAGCTCGACGTCACGCAGGACGCCCAGTGGGCCAGCGCGGTGAGCGCCACTGTCGAAACCCTGGGCGGCTTCGACATCCTGGTCAACAACGCCGGCATCGAGATCACCGCGCTGATGACCGAGATCGACGCCGCCGATCTGCGCCGCATGCTGGACGTGAACGTCGTCGGCACTGCGCTCGGCATGAAACACGCCTTCCGTGCGATGCGTCCAGGCGGGGCAGCGGGGCAAGGCGGCGCTGTGGTCAACATTGCCTCCGTGGCCGCCACCATCGCCTTCCCCGGCATCGCCGGCTACTCGGCCACCAAGTCGGCGGTCGACCGGCTCACACGGGTCGGCGCAATGGAAGCCGGCAAGCTGGGCTACGGCGTGCGGGTCAATTGCGTCTATCCCGGCCTGGTGCCGACCGAGATGGGCCTGAAGCTGGCGGCCGACGTGGTCGCGGCGGGCCTGTATCCCTCTGCCGAAGCCGCCGTCGGCGACGTGATCGCGCAGACGCCGCTGGCGCGCCTGGGCGAGGTGACGGACATGGCCGACGCCGTCACCTTCCTGTGCTCGGACGCCGCGCGGTTCATCACCGGCGCCGGCCTGCCGGTCGACGGCGGCATGGGCATGTAAGGAGGCACGTCATGAGCAAGACCAGCAAGAAGCCCGTCGTCGTCTACGGCGCCTCCGGCTACACCGGCCGCCTGGCGTGCGAGTACCTGCGCGAGTACGGCATACCCTTCATTGCCGCCGGCCGCAGCGCCGACAAGCTGAACGCCGCCATGAAGTCGAACGTGGCCGGCATCGAGACTGCCGATTACGAGGTGGTCGAGGTGGCGCACACGGTGGAGGCCCTGACCCAATTGTTCAAGGGCGCATCCGTGGTGCTCAACACCGTCGGGCCTTTCGCGAAGTTCGGGCCGGAGGTGGTGCAAGCCTGCCTGGCCGCCAAGTGCCACTACACCGACACCACCGGCGAGCAGGACTGGCTGGTCCTGCTCGACGAGGAGTTCGGCGAGCGCTTCGCCGCCGCCGGCCTGCTGCTCTCCCCGGGCCTTGCGCAGATGTACACCACCGGCGAGATCGCGGCCCAGCTGTGCCTGGAGACGCCGGGCCTGGACACGCTGGACATCGCCGTGTTCTGGGGCGGCAGCCCGACCATCGCCTCGACCCAGACCATCCTGGTCAACGCGGCGATGGCCAAGGCCTACTACCTGGAGCAGAACCGGTACGTCGAATGGCAGCCCGACGCCGGCCTGTACCACCTTGCCATTCCGGGCCAGCACGAGGCCGCCTTGGCGCTGCCCTGGGGCGGCACCTCGCATCCGGTCTGGTTCCGCAAGGACCCGCGCGTGGCCAACGTGAAAGTGCTGGGCGGTGTGTTCAACAAGGCGCTGATGCTGGGCGTGCCGCAGATCGTGGCGGCCGCGCTGGAAGCCACCAAGGACATGAACCCCCAGGACCGCTACGCCGCATTGGCCCAGACGGCCGCCAGCGTGATGAACACCATGCCGCCGCGCGAGAACCCGCGCATCAACAAGTCGGTCGATTCGGTCCATGCCTCCGGACCGCTGGGCCGCGCGCACTGCGTGATCTACGGCAACTGCAACTACAAGCAGACCGGCCTGCTGCAGGCCTATGCCGCCGCCACGCTGCTGCAGCAGGCGCCGCGGCGCTCTGGCTTCGCCTCCGGCTGCCAGGCCTTCGGCCACCACCAGCTGCTGGGAGCGCTCAAGAGCTTCGGCCTGGTGCAATCCCCTGTGCTCACGGTGCACGGCTGATCGGCAGGCAGCGATGCGCCTGGTCGACTACCTGGACAAGGGCGCCCAACTCGGCGCCGGCGCGCCCTGCTTCACCATGGGCGCGCGCGACTGGTCCTATGGCGAGGTGCAGGCCTTCAGCCACCAGGTGGCGCGGGCGCTGCAGCGAAGCGGCTTGCAGCCCGGCGACAAGGTGGCCGTGCTGTCCGGCAACGACGCCAGCGCCTTCGGCTGCGTGTTCGGCATCTCGCGTGCCGGCGCCGTCTGGTGCCCGATCAACCCGCGCAACGAGGCGGCCGAGAACCAGTACGTGCTGCAGGCCTTCGACTGCGCGGCGCTGATCTTCCACAGCGCCTACGCGCCGATGGTGCAACAGATGCTCCCCGGCCTGCCGGCATTGCGCCTGTGCGTGTGCCTGGACCAGGCGCATCCCTTCGCGCCCTCGCTGGACGAATGGCTGGAAGGCACGAGCGCAGACCCGCTGGTGGCTTTGCCGCCGGACGACCTGGCCATGATCGCCGGCACCGGCGGCACCACCGGACAGCCCAAGGGCGTGATGCTCTCGGGCCGCAACCTCGAGGCGATGTCGGCGCACACGCTGATCGCCTACCCCTTCGAGGGCCGCCCGGTCTACCTGGCGCTGGCACCACTGACGCACGCAGCCGGGGTACTGTGCCTGCCCGTGATGGCACTCGGCGGGCGCATCGTGATCATGCCCAAGCCCGACCTGGGCGAGTTCCTGATGCTGATCGAGACCCATCGCGTCACCCACACCTTCCTGCCGCCCACGCTGATCTACATGCTGCTGCAGCACGAGAAGCTGGCGGGCACGCGACTCGATTCGCTGCGGTGCTTCTGGTATGGGGCAGCGCCGATCGCGCCGGCCCGGCTGGAAGAGGCGCTGACGCGCATCGGCCCTGTGATGGCCCAGCTCTTCGGCCAGACCGAGGCACCGATGATGATCTCGATGATGGCGCCGCGCGATCACTTCCTGCCCGACGGCTCGGTGGCACGCCAGCGCCTGTCCTCCGCCGGCCGGCCCGGGCCGCTGGTGCAGGTGGCGACCATGAGCCCTGAAGGCGAGTTGCTGCCCGCCGGCGAGATCGGCGAGATCGTCGTGCGCGGCTCGCTGGTGATGATGGGCTACTACCGCAACCCGGAGGCCAGCGCCGAAGCCGCGCGCTTTGGCTGGCACCACACGGGCGACATCGGCCGCATCGACGAGGACGGCTTTCTCTACATCGTCGACCGCGCCAAGGACATGATCATCAGCGGCGGCTTCAACGTCTATTCCACCGAGGTCGAGCAGGCGCTGCTGCAGCACCCGGATGTGCAGGACGCGGCGGTGATCGGACTGCCTGACGAGAAGTGGGGCGAGCGCGTGGTGGCCGTACTGCAATTGCGCGCCGGGCGGTCCGCCGAACCGGCGGAAATCCAGCAGTTCGTCAAGGCGCGCATCGGCAGCGTGAAGTCGCCCAAGCAGGTGCTGATCTGGCCCGACCTGCCGCGCTCAAAGGTCGGCAAGGTGCTCAAGAAGGACATCCGCGCGCAGCTGCTGGCGGCAGCTGCCTGAGCCGCCGCCGGCCTCAGAGCTTCGAGAAGTCCGGCTTGCGCTTTTCCGATGAGAATGGCAGGCCACGGCCGATCGAGCCGGACTGGAGCCACGGAGCAAGAGATGATCGTCACCACCACGCCGGCCATCGAGGGCCGCCGCATCACGAAGTACTGCGGCGTTGTCGCCGGCGAAGCCATTCTGGGCGCCAACCTCTTCAAGGATCTGTTCGCCGGCATCCGCGACATGGTCGGCGGCCGCTCGGGCACCTACGAGCGCGAGCTCCAGCGGGCGCGCGACATCGCGCTGAAGGAACTGGAGCAGCGCGCGCAGGAGCTCGGCGCCAATGCGGTGGTGGGCGTCGACCTGGACTACGAGGTGATGGGCCAGAACAACGGCATGCTGATGGTGTCGGCCAGCGGAACGGCCGTCGTGGTGGAGTAGATGCGGCCCGCGTGCTGGGGCCGCGTACTCGTCGCGGCGCTGGGGCTTGCCTGCGCAAGCTTCGGCTTCGCGCAAACGGCGTGGCCGGCCTACATGCCGCAGCTATTGGCCGGCCCCTCTGAAAGCCCGGTGGCAGCGCAATTGCCGGCGGATGCGGCGCCGGTGCCGCCCGATGCCTCGGTGCCTGCCAAGCGGGCGCGCTGGAGCGGCGTCTGGCGCGGCTGGGCCTGTTTCGCGCGGGCTTGCGAGGTCCAACTGGCGATCGAGAAGATGTCTGAGGCTGGCGCCACCGTCGCCTATGCCGGCGCCAGTTCCGTGCAGGGCCTCATCACCGATCGCGCCGAGGGCGAATTCGTCGGCGATGAACTGCAAGTGCGGCTGAGCACCGAGGCGAAGCTGGTCCTGCGCCTGCGCGAGAGCGGCGACATGGAGATGTCGCTGTGGAAGCCGGATTCCAAACTTCTGTCGGCGGGTGTGCTGACGCAAAAGCCCTTCCGCTACGAACGCCGGCTCAGCCGCGTGCCCACGCCATGGGCCGAGGACGGCAAGGAGCAAACCCTGGAGATGGTGAGCTACCGGCCCATCGGCGCCGGCGCCGCGCCCTTGCCGACGCTGGTCTTCAACCACGGCTCCACCGGCGACGGGAACAAGCCCGAATGGTTCACACATACCTGGACCAGCCCCGAAGTCGCCCAGTACTTCGTCGACAAGGGCTGGCAGGTCCTGATGCCGCAGCGGCGCGGTCGAGGCAAGTCCGACGGGCTGTACGACGAGGGCTTCGAGAAGGACCGTTCGCGCTATGCCTGCCGGGCGGAGCTGTCATTGCCCGGCATGGAGCGGCCGGTGGCCGACCTGGAAGCCGTCATGGCGCATGTGAAGAGCATGTCGACGGTCGACCGCCGGCGCATGGTGATCGGCGGCGTCTCCCGAGGCGGCATCCTGTCTGTGGTCTACGCGGGCGCGCATCCGGATCAGTTCGAGGGTGTCATCAACTTCGTCGGCGGGTGGGTCGGCGACCGATGCGCTGACGCGGGTCGCGTCAACCCGGCGCTGTTCCGGCGCGGTGCAGCCTTCGGCAAGCCCATGCTCTGGCTGTATGGGGACAAGGATCCGTTCTATGCGCTGACGCACAGCAAGCAGAACTTCGAGGCGTTCGTGGCCGCGGGAGGACGCGGCAGCTTTCTCAGCTTTGACGCCCCGCCCGGCCAGATTGGGCACCTGATCCATCAGCACCCGTCGCTCTGGGGTGCCGCGGTCGACGGCTACCTGAGGCAGGTCGACATCCCCTGAAGGCGCCGTCGCGCCTGCCCTCAGACCTTCGAGAAGTCCGGCTTGCGCTTTTCCATGAAGGCGGTGAAGGCCTCGCGCGCGGCCGGCTCGCGCAGCATGCGGCCGAAGCTCTGGCCTTCCTCGGCCATGCGCTCGAGCAACATGCCTTGCTGGCCCTTCTTCATCAGGCGCTTGGTCTCGATCAGGGCCGTCAACGGCTTGGCTGCCAGCTTGCGCGCCTGCGCCTGGGCAATCGCATTGCATTCGGTGGGCGGCACCACGCGGTTGACCAGGCCGACTTCCAGCGCAGCCTCGGCCATGAAGGGCTCGCCCAAAAGCAGCGCCTCGGCCGCGCGGTGATAGCCGAACATCTGCGGCACCAGTTCGCTGGACGCGAACTCGGGGCACAGGCCCAGGTTCACGAAGGGCATGGAGAAGGCGGCGTTGTCGCCGGCATAGACCAGGTCGCAATGGAACAGCAGCGTGGTGCCGATGCCCACTGCCGGGCCGCAAACGGCCGCCACGATCGGCTTCGGGAATGCGGCCATGGCGCGCATGAAGCGGAACACCGGCGATTCCTGGTTCGAGGGCGGTGCATTGAGGAAGTCGCCGATGTCGTTGCCGGCGCTAAAGATGGTGGCGTCGCCCTGAATGAGCACGGTGCGCACCGCGCTGTCGGCTGCGGCCTGCTCGATGGCGTCGGCCAGCGCGGCATACATCGCCGAAGTGATCGAGTTCTTCTTGTCGACCCGGTTGAAGGTGATGGTGGAAACACCGGCTTCGGTGTGGACGAGGATGTCGCTCATGGTGGTCCAATCAGTTCAAAAAGATGGATGGAAATGGGGCTGGGTGCGTGAAGAAATCGTAGCGAGCGGCCCGAGGTCGCGCCGAGGACCGGAGCCGTACACCCGTACGGTGAGGACCGCAGGTGCGAGATCGGGACGCGCAGTAGATTTGTTCATGCACCCAGCGCTTCGCGCACGAAATCGAGTCGGTCCTGGCCCCAGAACATCTGGTCGCCGACGAACATGGTTGGCGCGCCGAACACGCCGCGTGCCACGGCTTCCTGGGTGACGGCCTTCAGGCGGTCCTTGACCTCCTGCTGCGCGGTCTGGGCCAGGATGGCCGCCGCGTCGAAGCCGCCGCCCTGCAGCACCGCACCGACCGTGGCGGGGTCGTTCATGTTGCGGCCTTCGACCCAGATGGCAGGGTACACCGCGTCGAGGTAAGCGCGCAGGCGTTCGGGCTCGTACATCTGCAGCGCGGTGGCGCCGCGCATCAGCAGCAGGGTGTTGATGGGAAAGTAAGGGTTGTGCACGTAAGCAACGCCATAGCGCCGGGCATAGCGCTTCAGATCATCCGTGATGTAGGCGCCCTTGGGTGCCACCTCGACCGGAGAACGATTGCCCGTGGACTGGAACACGCCGCCCAGCAGCATGGGCTTCCAGACCAGCGCGGCGCCGGTGTCGGCGCACAGGTGCGGCAACTGGGTGAAGGCCAGGTAGGCGGCCGGGCTGCCGACGTCGAAATAGAACTCGACGGAACGCGTCGTCATCGTGTCTCCTTCAGAACTTCTCGGACCAGGGCCGCAGGTCCAGCTCGTGCGTCCAGGCATCGCGCGGCTGGCGGTGCAGCATGGCGTAGGCGTCGGCGATGTGCTCGGGGTTGAGGATGCCGTCCGAATCCTTGAGCGCATAGCGCTCGGGGAAATTGCTGCGGATGAACTCGGTGTCGATGGCGCCGTCGATCACGACGTGCGCCACATGGATGCCCTGCGGGCCCAGCTCGCGCGCCATGCTCTGGGCCAGGGCGCGCAGCGCCATCTTGGCGCCGGAGAAGGCGGCGAAGTTGGCGCCGCCGCGCAGCGAGGCGGTGGCGCCGGTAAAGAGAATGGTGCCGCGGTGGCCGCTCGCCGGCATTGGCCGCGCCACCATGCGCTTGGCGACTTCACGCGCGTTGAGAAAGCCGGAGAAGCAGGCCATCTCCCAGACCTTGAAGTACTTGCGCGCGGTCTCGGTGAGGATGCTCTCGGGCACGTTGGCGCCGATGTTGAACACCATCACCTCGATGGGGCCGACCTCGGCCTCGATCTTGTCGACGAGCGCGAGCACTTCCTCTTCCTTGCGCGCATCGCTGGCGAACGCATGGGCACGGCCACCCTCGGCCTCGATCTGCGCAACCAGCGGCTGCAGCTTGTCGAGGCTGCGGCGGGTCACGCAGGTGGCATAGCCCTCGCGCGCAAAGCGGCGGGCAATGGCGCCACCGGTGGCGTCGCCGGCACCAATGATCAAGGCCGATGAAGTCATCGCTATTCCTTGTAGTAGACGATCTGGTTGCTGGTGGCCAGCAAGCTACCCGATTCGCTCCACAAGTGTGCGCTCTGGTCGAAGTAGCCATTGAAGAAGCGCTGCCCATGCGCCCGGCCCAGCAGGTAGCCGCCGCCGACCTCGGCCATGTGCTGCGCGTCGGCATGGAAGTAGGTGGTGATCGACACCGTGCCGGCCGGCACCACGGTGGCGCGGCGCAGCCAGACGCGCGGATAGAACATGTCGCTCATCGCGGCGAGCGCCGCGTAGTCGAGCGGGCGCGCCTGCGCGTCGCGCAGCCAGACGCGGCTTTCGCTGTGCGTGCCGCTGCCGTCCCAGACGGCGGGAATGCTGCCGCTGATCGGCCGCATCTCGAATTGCGCCAGCCAGGCCACTCCCTTCGGGCCGATGGACAGGCGTTCCACGTCGCTGGGGCGCGGCGCCTCGGGCATGGGCATGTCGATCTCGCCCCAGGTGTCGCGCCGCAGTGCGGTGAAGACGGTGCCGGTGGTGTTGATCTCGCCCTTTTGCGAGATCTGCACGGTCCAGTGCTGCGTCGAGCGATTGGTACGCACCGGCGTCGCCTGGACCTCGAACTCGCCGGCCTCCAGTGCCGCCGCGAAGTTGACCGTCAGCGCCACCGGCACGCCCAGCAGCTCGGGATGCTGCAGCACCGACTGCAGCACGATGGCCGCGGTCGTGCCGCCGAAGGGCCCCACCATGTTCCAGTAATCGGGACTGGTATGGCCGCTGAATTGCCCGACCCGCAGGTCGCTGTGCTCCAGCTTCAGGGCCTTGTCGAAAGGATGTAATGCGCTCATGGCGGCAGTGTGCCTTTGCGGATTGGCCTCAGGCAGTCGTCTGCGCGACGGTGAGCGTCGCCAGCCTCTGCAAGCGCTCGACCAGGCCCGGCCACAGGCTCTGGCTGAACTGCGCGCGAAAGAAGCCGAAGTGGCCGATGCGCCTGGCCTGCACGTCGGCCGGCGCAATGCGTTCCACCGCGCTCGGTGCGGCCCTGTAGAAGCTCACCAGGCTGCGGGTGCCGGCCAGGGTCATGAGTTCGTCGTCCGCGATCGACAGGGCGAGCACCGGGAAGCGCACCTGCGCATAGCTGCGCGGGCTGCGTCGCCCTCGGCACCGACGCTGTAGCGCGGATCGAGGCACCAGCGGCGCCATTGCAGGATCACGCCGCGCGGCAGGTCGCCCACCTTGCGCAGCTTGCGGCCCGGGAAGTAGCCCCACAGGCTGGTCGCCAGGGGCACCAGCACGAACCAGAAATACAGGACGGTTCGCTTGAGCTGGGGCGCGTTCTCGCGCCAGTAGCCGCTGCCAGCGGCGACGCTGATGAGGCCATCGACCTGCTCCGGCCGCTGGAAGAAGCCCGGCAGCTGCGCGCCCAGGCTATGGCCCAGCAGGTAGAGCGGCTGCCCGGGCACCGCGGCCTTGGCGGTGTCGACCACCGCCTCGTAGTCGCGCGCCCAGTCCAGCAGGTCGGCCTGGAAGCCGCGCAACGAGCCAACGCCCCGCGAGTCGCCCGAGCCCCGGTAGTCGAAAGTCCAGACATGGATGCCCTGCCCCGCCAGCCAGCGTGCGAAGTCCTCGTAGAAGCTCTGGCGCACGCCCATGGCCCCGCCGATCACCACGCTGGCGCTGGCGGCGCCGGATGGCGCGTAGTGCCGCAGCGCGATCGAGGTGGCGGGGTCGACTTGCAGTGCTCTTGCTTCCATCTCGTCGCCTCCTCGTTCGGTCGCGAACCGTCGTCAGACGCGTTCGAAGATGCCTGCCGCGCCCTGCCCCATGCCCACGCACATCGAGACCATGCCGTACTTGAGGTTCTTGCGCTTGAGCGCGTGCACCACGGTGGCCGATCGGATCGCGCCAGTGGCGCCCAGCGGGTGGCCCAGGGCGATGGCGCCGCCCATCGGGTTGACCTTGCTCGGGTCCAGGCCCAGCGTGTTGAGCACCGCCAGCGACTGCGCCGCGAAGGCTTCGTTCAGCTCGAACCAGTCGATGTCGTCCTGCTTCAGGCCGGCATAGCGCAACGCCGCGGCAATGGCCTCGATCGGGCCGATGCCCATGATGGACGGCGGCACGCCCTTGCTGGCGAAGCTGACGAAACGCGCGAGCGGCGTCAGGCCGAACTGCTTGACGGCCTTCTCGCTCGCCAGGATCAGCGCGCCGGCGCCGTCCGAGGTCTGCGAGCTGTTGCCGGCCGTCACGGTGCCGCGCGCGGCGAACACGGTGCGCAGCTTGGCCAGGCCTTCCAGCGTGGTGTCGGGGCGCGCGCCTTCGTCGAGCGACACGATGCGGCTCTTGGCAATCGCTTCGCCGGTTTCCAGGTTGGCGGTGCGGTCGGTCACCTCGATCGGGGTGATCTCGGCGGCGAACTCACCGGCCTGCTGGGCGGCGATGGCGCGCAAGTGCGACTGCAGCGCGAAGGCGTCCTGCGCCTCGCGGCTCACCTTCCACTGCTGCGCCACCTTCTCGGCCGTCAAGCCCATGCCATAGGCGATGCCCACGTCGCCGTCGCGCTCGAAGATCGAGGGCGAGAGCGAGGGCGAGTTGCCCATCATCGGCACCATGCTCATGCTCTCGACGCCGGCGGCGATCATCACCTCGGCCTCGCCGACGCGGATGCGGTCGGCCGCCATCTGCACCGCCGACAGGCCGGAGGCGCAGAAGCGGTTCACCGTGATGCCGCCGATGCTGGTGGGCAGGCCGGCCAGCACCGCGCCGATGCGCGCCACGTTCAGGCCCTGCTGCCCCTCGGGGATGGCGCAGCCGCAGATGATGTCCTCGATCGCCTTCGGGTCCAGGCTGGGCGCCTGGGCGAGGGCCGCCTTCAGCGTGGTGGCCAAGAGGTCGTCCGGACGGGTGTTGCGGAAGAAGCCGCGATGCGAACGGCCGATCGGCGTGCGGGTGGCGGCGACGATGTAGGCGTCTTGTACTTGCTTGCTCATGATGTTCTTTCGACTTTCGCTCAGTTGCGCACGGGCTTGCCCGTCGAGAGCATCCCCATGATTCGCTCCTGCGTCTTGGGGTGCAGGATCAGCGAGCAGAAGGCCTTGCGCTCCAGCGTCATCAGGTATTCCTCGCTGACCAGGGTGCCGGCGTCGACGTCACCGCCGGTGAGCACGCCCGCGATCAGGCCGGCGATGTGGAAGTCGTGCTCGCTGATGAAGCCGCCGTCGCGCATGTTCACCAACTGGCCCTTGATGGTCGCGGCGCCGCTGCGGCCCGCCACCTTGAAGGTGCGCTTGAGCGGTGCGCGCCAGCCGGTCTCGCTCATCGCCTTGACCTGTTGCAGCGCCACGTAGAGCAGCTCGTCCTTGTTCGGCACGATCACGTCGCTGTCCAGCAGGTAGCCCAGCTGGCGCGATTCCAGCGCGCTGGTGCCCACCTTGGCCATCGCGGCGGCCGTGAAGCCTTCGGTCAGGAAAGGCAGCAGGTCGTTGCCGGTCGAGGCTTCGGCGCGCTCGGCGGCGCGGCGCGCGATGTAGGTCAGGCCGCCGGCGCCTGGGATCAGGCCCACGCCCACTTCCACCAGGCCGATGTAGCTTTCCATCGCGACGACGCGGGCCGAGGAATGGACCGCCAGTTCGCAGCCGCCGCCCAGGGCCATGCCGCGCACGGCGGAGACCACCGGCACGCCGGCGTAGCGGATCTTCAGCATGACCTGCTGCAGCGCTTCTTCCGCGCCTTCCACCGCGCCGATGCCGGCGACCACGAAGGCCGGCAGCATGGCTTGCAGATCGGCGCCGACGGAGAACTTGTCGTCCGGCGACCAGATCACCAGGCCCTTGTAGTCCTTCTCGGCCAGCTCCACGGCGCCGGCCAGCGCCTCGGCCACGTCCGGGCTGATGGCGTTCATCTTGGAATGGATGCTGGCGATCAGCACTTCGCCATCCAGCGTCCAGACGCGCACGCCGCCTTCGTCGCTGATGGTGGTGCCGGCTTCTTCGGCCTGCGGCGCGTTGGCGCCCAGCACGCTTTCCGGGAAGAGCTGGCGCGCATGCACCGGCAGGCGGCGCAGCGGCACGAAGCGGCTTTCGGCGGCGCTCCACGAGCCTTCGGGCGTGTGCACGCCACCGGCGCGGGCGACCGGGCCTTCGAACACCCACTGGGGCAGCGGCGCCTTCGACAGGGCCTTGCCGGCATCGATGTCTTCCTGGATCCAGGTGGCGACCTGCGTCCAGCCGGCTTGCTGCCACAGCTCGAAGGGGCCTTGCTGCATGCCGAAGCCCCAGCGCATGGCGAAGTCGACGTCGCGCGCACTTTCGGCGATGGTCGCCAGGTGGATCGCAGCGTAGTGGAAGCTGTCGCGCAGGATGGCCCAGAGGAACTGGCCCTGCGGTCCTTCGCTCTCGCGCAGCAGCTTCAGGCGCTGGGCGGCCGGCTTCTTGAGCATGCGGCCGTAGACCTCGTCGGCCTTGGCGCCGCCAGGCTCGTACTCGCCCTCTTCCAGGTCGAAGCGCAGCACGTCGCGGCCGACCTTCTTGTAGAAGCCGCCCTTGGTCTTCTGGCCGAGGAAGCCCTTCTCGATCAGCGTCGCCAGCACCGGCGGCGTGGCGAAGTTGGGGTAGAACGGATCGCTCTTCTCGTCCAAGTTGTCCTGCAGCGTCTTCACGACATGGGCCAGGGTGTCCAGGCCCACCACGTCGGCGGTGCGGAAGGTGCCCGAGCTGGCGCGGCCCAGCTTCTTGCCGGTGAGGTCGTCCACCACGTCGGGTGTCAGGCCGAACTTCTCGACTTCCTTCAGCGTGGCCAGCATGCCGGCGATGCCGACGCGGTTGGCGATGAAGTTGGGCGTGTCCTTGGCGCGCACCACGCCCTTGCCGAGCGTGCTGGTGACGAAGGCTTCCAGGTCGTCGAGCGACTTGGCATCGGTGGTCGGCGTGTTGATCAGCTCGACCAGGAACATGTAGCGCGGCGGGTTGAAGAAGTGGATGCCGCAGAAGCGCGGCTTCAGTTCCGCAGGCAGCGGCTCGGCGAGCTTGGTGATCGACAGGCCCGAGGTGTTCGAAGCCAGGATCGCGTGCTTGGCGATGTGGGGCGCGATCTTCTTGTAGAGATCGTGCTTCCAGTCCATGCGCTCGGCAATCGCTTCGATGATGAGGTCGCACTCACCCAGCTTGGCCAGGTCGCTTTCGTAGTTCGCCTGCTCGATCAGCTCGGCGTCCTTGGCCACGCCCAGCGGCGAAGGCTTGAGCTTCTTGAGGTTGTCGATGGCGCGCGAGACGATGCCGTTCTTCGGGCCTTCCTTCGCAGGCAGGTCGAACAGCACGACCGGCACGCGGACGTTGACCAGGTGGGCGGCGATCTGCGCGCCCATCACGCCGGCGCCGAGCACGGCGACTTTTTTCACTTGGAATCGGGACATGATGTGTATGTGTTGCGTGGGTTACTGGACGCGGTTCCAGGTCTGCGTGCGCCAGAAGGGGCCGAGGTAGCCGCGCACTTCCAGCTTCGTCCCGCTTTCGATGGGGGTGAAGCTGGCGCGGTATTCCTTGCCGTTTTCCGGGTCGAGGATCTTTCCGTTCTCCCAGACGTCCTTGCCGTCGGCCTTCTTGCCGCCGCGGATGATGTCCAGGCCGACGATGGGTTTGCCCTTGCGCTCGTCGGTGCACTCGTCGCAGACGGGCTTGGCGTCCTTGCGCAGGGTCTTCTCGATGCGGCCTTCCAGTGCCCCGCTCTTTTCGACGATGCGGATCTCGGACTTGGCCTCGCCACTCTTGTCGTCGATGCTGCGCCAGAGCCCGACGGGGCTCATGTACGTGGTTTGCGCGAAGGCGCCGCCGGCGGCGGCCAGAAGAATGGCGATTGCGAGAACGCGCTTCATGGGAGATACCGGGCTCATCAAGCCAGCGCCGCGTCGGTGTCCATCAGCGACTTCGCGCCGGCACGGGCGGTGCGCATCAGGGTCGCCGTCTCGGGGAAGAGCTTGGCGAAGTAGAAGCGCGCGGTCTGCAGCTTGCCGACATAGAACGGATCCTGGTTGCCGGCAGCAATTTCGCGCAGCGCGACCTGCGCCATGCGGGCGAACAGGTAGCCGAACACGAAGTGGCCGGCCACGCGCAGGTAGTCCACCGCGGCGGCGCCCACTTCGTCGGGGTTCTGGAAGCCTTTGAAGCCGATCTCGGTGGTGAACTTGGTGAGTTGCTCACCCAGTACGGCCACCGGCGTGATGAACTCGCTCATCTTCTCGTTGACGCCCTCTTCCTCCACCAGCTTGCCCACCAGCTTGCCGAACTTCTTGAGCGAGGCGCCGTTGTTGCCCAGAATCTTGCGGCCCAGCAGGTCCAGCGACTGCACGGTGTTCGTGCCTTCGTAGATCATGTTGATGCGGTTGTCGCGCACATGCTGCTCCATGCCCCATTCCTTGATGAAGCCATGGCCGCCGAAGACCTGCATCGCCGCATTGGTGGCGATGTGGCCGTTGTCGGTGATGAAGGCCTTGACGATCGGGGTCAGCAGCGCCACCAGATCGCCGGAGTCCTTGCGCACCTTCTCGTCGGGGTGGTTGTGTTCCTTGTCCAGCAGCAGCGTGCAGAAGATCTGCAGCGCGCGGCCGCCTTCGGCATAAGCCTTAGCCGTCAGCAGCATCTTGCGCACGTCGGGGTGCACGATGATCGGATCGGCTTCCTTGTCCTTGGCCTTCACGCCCGACAGCGAGCGCATCTGGATGCGGTCCTTGGCATAGGCCAGCGCGTTCTGGAAGGCCACTTCGGTCAGGCCCAGCGACTGGTTGCCCACGCCCAGGCGGGCGGCGTTCATCATCACAAACATGGCGGCCAGGCCCTTGTTGGGCTCGCCCACCATGGTGCCGATGGCGCCGTCGATGGCGATCTGCGCGGTGGCGTTGCCGTGGATGCCCATCTTGTGCTCCAGGCCGGTGCAGAAGATCGGGTTGCGCTCGCCCAGGGAGCCGTCGGCCTTGACATTGAACTTGGGCACCAGGAACAGGCTGATGCCCTTGCTGCCCTTGGGCGCGTCGGGCAGGCGGGCCAGCACCAGATGGATGAGGTTCTCGGCCATGTCGTGTTCGCCGGCCGAGATGAAGATCTTGTTGCCGGTGATCTTGTAGGTACCGTCGGCCTGCGGCTCGGCCTTGGTGCGCAGGAGGCCCAGGTCGGTGCCGCAGTGCGGCTCGGTCAGGCACATGGTGCCGGTCCACTCGCCGCTGGTCAGCTTGGGCAGGTAGGTCTTCTTCTGCTCGTCGGTGCCGTGCGCGTGCAGGGCTTCGTAGGCGCCGTGCGAGAGGCCGGGGTACATGGTCCAGGCCTGGTTGGCGCTGTTGAGCATTTCGTACAGGCACTGGTTCAGCACATAGGGCAGGCCCTGGCCGCCATAGGCCGGGTCGCACGAGAGAGCGGGCCAGCCGCCTTCGACGAACTGGGCATAGGCTTGCTTGAAGCCCTTGGGCGCGCTCACCTCGTGGGTGATCTTGTTCAGCGTGCAGCCTTCCTCATCGCCGCTGATGTTGAGCGGGAAGGTCACTTCGGCGGCGAACTTGCCGGCCTCTTCGATCACCGCGTTGATGGTGTCGGCATCGACCTCGGCATGCTTGGGCATCGCCTTGAGTTCTTCGGTGACGTTGAGCACTTCGTGCAGAACGAACTGCATGTCGCGGAGGGGCGGGTTGTAGGCTGGCATGCTGAAAAACTCCCGATGGTCAGAGAAGGGTTGAAGAGAAAAGGGAAAGAAAAGGCGGATGGCTCAAGCGACTTGCTTGGGCCGGGATTTGCGGGCGGGCTCAGGAGCCACGTTGCGCTCGATGATGTTGGCGAAACCGCGGTTGGCACGGTCCAGCGAGGCGGCGTCGCGCAGGAAGCGCGCCTCGTAGTGCAGGCCCAGGATCAGCGCGTGGATCTCGAAGGCCATCTGCTGGCAGTCGGCGTCGGCGCGCAGATGGCCTTCTTCCTTGGCCTGCTGCACCGCGCGCAGCATGGCGGCAAGCCAGATCTTGACCGACTCGGCCAGCGCGTCGCGCACCGGGCCGGGGCGGTCGTCGAACTCCACGGCGCCGCTGATGTAGATGCAGCCCGAATCGATTTCGGCCGAGGTGCGCTTCATCCAGTTGCCAAACAGCGCGCGCAGGCGCGGCAGGCCGCGCGGGGCCGTGAGGGCCGGGTAGAACACTTCCTGCTCGAAGCGGTTGTGGTATTCCCGCACCACCGAGATCTGCAATTCTTCGCGCGAGCCGAAGTGGGCGAACACGCCCGACTTGCTCATCTGCGTGACCTCGGCGATGGCGCCGATGGACAGGCCTTCCAGGCCGATCTGCGCCGCCAGGTTCAGGGCGGCGTCGATGATCACGGCTTTGGTCTGCTGGCCTTTTTGCTGGGCGCGGGAGGCCTTGGCGGGAGCGTCGGTGGCGGACATGCGAGTGTTACGGAATAAAACGAACGGTCGTGCTATTTTGCAGGAGATTTCCGATGCCGAGAAGTAAAAAGACCCCCGAGATGCGGGGGTTTTTGGAAAAAGGAGTTGCCAGTGCATGACCGGCACCAGCTTCCACACTAGCCGCCCTGCGCCGATCTCGCTGACTTCGAAGTTGTTGCCTTGGGTGTCGTCACTTGAGTTTTCTTTCCGGCGTTGAACTCTGCAAGAAGTCGAACATGGACGAGGCTTCCCCTTCTTCGTAGGTCAAATAGAAGTTCGTGATGCAGGTTCCCACTTGAGGCCACATCCTTGCAGTTCTGGCATAGCCGCCCGAAACCTTGCTGTAGTGCTCCTCGGTCAAGCTATGAGGCTGAACCACCCGGACACGAAAACTCCAACCCCGCCTCTTGAGCAAGGCATCCAGGTCACTCCGGGAGATGCAGAAGGGCGCCGGCCAAGGGCCTGGGAAACGGAACTCGACGTCGAAAATCTGCGAGAGATCCTTTGGCGGCATACCCCACATGGCAGGTCGAGTTCGTGCGGGCCTGTAGCGGTAGCCCGCCGCAAAGCCGGGTATGAACGGGGCGGGTCCAGTCGCGATGTAGTCCTGCGTGCGTTCGGTGTAGTTCGGCGCCCTTTCGAACACGAAGTCAAACTCCGCCGCCAGCGCCTCCATGGTCGGCGGCGGGGCCTCTGCGATCTCGCCCAAGCGAAGCAACATGCGCCGCTCGGCCTGCCCCTGGGCAGTGAGTCCGCGCGCCTCCTCGGGTGCTTGCGCTCTGGCGTCCTCGCTGGCCCACGAAACCAGGACTGCAAGAGCCAGGACTGTTGATCGCAACGCCCCTGCAGACGGACCGAGCACAGGCTCTCTCATGCAAGGGCTAAACCTTGAATGGCACTACGTCCTGCCGCTGCTCGCCCAGCCCTTCGATCCCCAGCGTCATCACGTCGCCCTTCTTCAAGTAAAGAGGCGGCTTCATGCCCAGGCCGACGCCGGGCGGGGTGCCGGTGGTGATCACATCACCCGGCATCAAGG
>DATILH010000036.1:0-3861 GCA_035476655.1 Variovorax sp. | reverse complement strand
GCGGCTTCATCGGCATGAACGTCTCGGTGCGCGCCAATGTGCGTACAGCGCAGGCCGCTACCCGTGGCATCGGCCCGGCGCTCGACGTGGCGTTTCGCGGCGGCGCCATCACCGGCATGCTGGTGGTGGGCCTGGGCCTCTTGGGCGTAACGGTCTTCTACTGGTTCCTGGTGGGCAATGGCGCCCTGACGCCGGACAAGAGCCTGGCCAAGCTGCTCGATCCGCTGATCGGCTTTGCCTTCGGCTCCTCGCTGATCTCCATCTTCGCCCGCTTGGGCGGCGGCATCTTCACCAAGGGCGCCGACGTCGGCGCCGATCTGGTGGGCAAAGTAGAGGCCGGCATTCCGGAAGACGACCCGCGCAATCCGGCGGTGATCGCCGACAACGTGGGCGACAACGTGGGCGACTGCGCAGGCATGGCAGCCGACCTGTTCGAGACCTACGCCGTGACCCTGATCGCCACCATGGTGCTGGGCGCGCTGATGGTGACCGCGGCGCCGGTGAACGCGGTGCTCTACCCTCTGGCGCTGGGTGCGGTGTCGATCATTGCTTCGATCATCGGCTGCTTCTTCGTCAAGGCCTCGCCGGGCATGATCAACGTGATGCCGGCGCTCTACAAGGGCTTGGCGGTGTCGGGCATCCTGTCGCTGATCGCCTTCTGGTTCGTGACGAGTTGGCTCATGCCCGACAACGCCATTCAAGCCGCCGGCAGCCAACTGCGCCTGTTCGGCGCCTGCTTCGTCGGCCTGGCGCTCACGGCCGCGCTGGTATGGATCACCGAGTACTACACGGGCACGCAGTACAAGCCGGTGCGCCATGTGGCGCAGGCCTCCACCACGGGACATGGCACCAACATCATTGCCGGCCTGGGCGTGTCCATGCGCTCCACCGCCTGGCCGGTGATCTGCGTGTGCATCGCGATCATCGCCTCCTACACGCTGGCGGGCCTGTACGGCATCGCCGTGGCCGCCACCGCCATGCTGAGCATGGCCGGCATCGTGGTCGCGCTGGACGCCTACGGCCCGATCACCGACAACGCCGGCGGCATTGCCGAGATGAGCGAGATGCCCTCCTCGGTGCGCGACGTCACCGACCCGCTGGACGCCGTGGGCAACACCACCAAGGCGGTGACCAAGGGCTATGCCATCGGCTCGGCCGGCTTGGCGGCGCTGGTGCTGTTTGCGGACTACACGCACAAGCTGGAGAGCTACGGAAGCGCCATCAGTTTCAACCTGTCGGAGCCGTTGGTGATCGTGGGCCTGTTCATCGGTGGCCTGATCCCCTACCTGTTCGGCGCCATGGCCATGGAAGCCGTGGGGCGCGCGGCTGGTTCCGTGGTGGAAGAAGTGCGCCGCCAGTTCCGCGAGATCCCCGGCATCATGGAAGGCACAGCCAAGCCCGAGTACGGCCGGGCTGTGAGCATGCTGACCGGGGCCGCCATCAAGGAAATGATGATCCCCTCGCTGCTGCCGGTGCTGGTGCCGATCCTGGTCGGCCTGCTGCTGGGGCCGAAAGCGCTGGGCGGCCTGCTGATGGGCACCATCGTCACCGGCCTCTTTGTTGCCATCTCCATGTGCACCGGCGGCGGTGCCTGGGACAACGCCAAGAAGTACATCGAGGACGGCAACTATGGCGGCAAGGGCAGCGAGGCGCACAAGGCGGCCGTCACCGGCGACACCGTGGGCGACCCCTACAAGGACACGGCCGGCCCCGCCGTGAACCCGCTCATCAAGATCATCAACATCGTGGCGCTGCTCATCGTGCCGCTGGTGGTCAAGTTCCACAGCGGCGATGCCGGGGCCATGACGGCGCCGCATGCGCCCGCACCCGCCGTGGCGCCCGCGGCCGGGCCGGCGGCCAGCGCCGACGCTGCCTCGATCATGACCGAGGGCGGCGTCGTCAAGTTCTATTTCGCCAGCGCCAGCGCCGAGGTGGCGCCGGGCGGCGCGGCCGCGCTGGCCGACATCGTGAAGGCGGTGCAGGGTGGCGCGCGGGCCTCCGTCAGCGGCTTCCACGACGCCAGCGGCGACCCGGCCAAGAATGCCGAACTGGCCAAGCAGCGCGCCATGGCGGTGGGCGCCCTGCTCAAGGCCGCCGGCGTGCCGGACGACAAGGTCGAGCTGGTCAAGCCGCAGCAAACCAGCGCCAGCGGCCCGCCGGCCGAGGCGCGGCGCGTCGAAGTCAAGCTGCTGTAGCGCCATGCCCAGCGCCGCCACGCTCGAGGCCTTCATCGCCGCGGTGCAAAGCGGCGCGCATGCCCAGGCCATCGAGGACTACTACACGCAGGACGCCTCCATGCGCGAGAACCAGGCGCAGCCGCGGCGCGGCCGCGACGTGCTGGTCGCGCACGAGAAGGCGGTGCTGGCGCACACCGCCAACGTGGTGTCCGAGTGCGTGCGCCCCGCCTTCGTGAACGGCGACCATGTGGTGATCCGCTGGATCTTCACCTTCACCGGCCACGACGGCCGCACGCGGCGAATGGAAGAGCTGGCCTGGCAGCGCTGGGAGGGCGAGCGCATCGCCCAGGAAGAGTTCTTCTACGACCCGGCGCAGTTCGCGCCTAGAGCAGATCCTCCGGCACCAGCGGGCTGAGGATCAGGTTGTAGAGCCGCTGGGTCCAGGTCGACTCCGGCTCGAAGTACAGGACCACCTCCTTGTCCTCGTCCACCGACAGCCACTCGATCGACTCAGTCTCCGGCGCGAGGCGCAGCCGGTAGGCGCTTTCCACCTTGCTGATGTTGATCACGCGCAGCATCTCGCGCGCCAATTGCGGGCTCTCGATCAGCATGCCCAGCTCGGTGTTCGAGGTGGCCGAGCGCGGATCCAGGTTGACCGAGCCGATCAGGAGCTTGCTTTTGTCGATCACCGCGGTCTTGGCATGCAGTCGGCCCAGCGAGTTGCCGAACATGCCCAGGCGCTTGTTGCTCGTGGTGCGCGCCGGGCTCAGTTCGTACAGGTCCACCCCGGCCTTGAGCAGTGCCTGGCGATAACGCGCGTAGCCGCCGTGCACCAGCGGCTCATCATTGGCAGCCAGCGAGTTGGTCAAGAGCGTCACCTTGACGTCGCGCCCGCGCAGTTCTTCGAAGGCTGCCATGCCGCGCTCGCCCGGCACCAGGTAGGGCGAGGTCATGGTGACCTCGCTTTGCGCCTGCATCAGCTGCGCCCAGACGCGCGCGGTGACGCTGGTGGCAAAAGCCTCGTCGCCGCTCATCGAGCGCAGCTTGGCCGGCGGATCGGCCACCGCGTTGGCCTTGCCCCAGATCAGGCCGATGCGCCCTTCATCCAGCTCTTCGCCGATCGGCCCGTAGCCCAGCACGTCGGTGGGCGGCAGCACGACGCGTGGCGCCGGCGCCGCCATGCTCACCTGCGCATCGAACTCCTCGGCCATCACGGTACGCCCCGCGCGCGGCTGCACGATCGACTCGATGGGATACACCTCTTCGCTGTTCCAGTAGTCATCGAAGATGCCTTCCAGTTGCGGCACCACCTTGCCCATGAAGAGCGCGTCCATGTCGACGAAATTCTGCGCGGTGTTCAGGGTGAAGTATTCGTCGGCGATGTTGCGCCCGCCCGCGATCCCGATCACCCCGTCGGCAATGAACAGCTTGTTATGCATGCGGTGGTTGAGGCGCCCGATCTCCAGAGGCGAGGCGGCGAAACGGCTGGCCAGGCCACCGCGGCCGCAGCAGAAGGGATTGAACAGGCGAACCTCGACCCGCGGCGTGGCGGCCAGCGCCAGCAACAGTTCCTGGCTCTTGGCCGTGTAGAGATCGTCGATCAGCAGCCGCACCCGCACGCCGCGCAGGGCTGCCTCCTTCAGGTGGCGCAGCAGCAGCCGCCCGGTGCCGTCGTTCTCGATCA
>DATILH010000035.1:0-32459 GCA_035476655.1 Variovorax sp. | reverse complement strand
GCGCAGAAGTCCGGCTTCTTCGATGCAGAGATCACGCCCGTCAGCGTCGCGCAGAAGAAGGGCGACGCCATCATCGTCGACAAGGACGAGCATCCGCGTGACACCAGCCTGGAAGCCTTGGCCAAGCTCAAGGGCGTGGTGCGCCCCGACGGCACGGTGACGGCCGGCAATGCCAGCGGCGTGAACGACGGCGCAGTGGCGCTGCTGCTGGCCAGCGAGGCGGCAGCCGCCAAGAACGGCCTGACACCCCGCGCCCGCGTGGTCGGCATGGCCACCGCCGGCGTGCCGCCGCGCGTGATGGGCATCGGCCCGGCGCCGGCCACGCAGAAGGTGCTGGCGCTCACCGGCCTGAAGCTCGAGCAGATCGATGTCATCGAGCTCAACGAGGCCTTCGCGGCGCAAGGCCTGGCGGTGCTGCGCCTGTTGGGGCTGAAGGACGACGACGCGCGCGTCAACATCAACGGCGGCGCCATCGCCCTGGGACACCCGCTGGGCGCCAGCGGTGCGCGACTGGCCACCACCGCCATCAACCAGCTGCACAAGGGCGGCGGCCGCTATGCGCTGTGCACCATGTGCATCGGCGTGGGGCAGGGCATCGCGGTGATCCTCGAGCGCGTCTGACTGAATTCGAACTATTCAAACCCCTGGAGAAGAGCTTCTTGAACTACGCCCAAACCCTGTCCCGCCGCAGCCTCGCCGTCGCATCACTGGCGCTGGCCGCCGGCAGCTTCCTGCCCGGTGTCGCCGGCGCGCAATCGGCCGCCGCAGCATTTCCCACCAAGCCGGTGCGCATCATCACCCCCTTCCCGGTGGGCGGCGGTCCCGATGGCGTGGCCCGCCTCGTCGCCGACAAGCTCGCGCGCGCCTGGGGCCAGCCGGTGGTGGTCGAGAACCGCCCGGGCGGCAATGGCTTCATCGCCATCGACGCCTGGAAGCGCGGCGCCAAGGACGGGCATGACCTGCTGGTGCTCGACAACGTGCACCTCGCGGCCTACCCGGCGCTGTTCAAGAAGCTGCCTTACGACCCGGTGAAGGACTTCGATGCGCTGCTGCCGCTGTTTCGCACCTATTTCTTCTTCACCGTGCCGACCACGAGCAAGTACAAGAACGTGGGCGACCTGATCGCGGATGCCAAGGCAAATCCGGGCAAGCTCAACTACGGCTCCTGGTCGGTGGGCAATCCGGTGCACCTGGGCTCGGAGCTGTTCGAGTCGGCCACCGGCACGCAGATGGAACATGTGATCTACAAGGAAACCACGCAGCTCTACACGTCGGTCGCCACCGGCGAACTCGCCTTCGCACTCGGTTCCAGCGCCACTGCCGGCCCGCTGCAACGCGCCGGCAAGCTGCGCTTCCTGGCCGTGGCGGCGCCCAAGCGCGCCGCCGCCTTCCCGGACGTTCCGACGGTCGGCGAATCGGGCGGCCCGCAGGGCTTCGAGGTCATCGGCTGGAACGCGATTGCGGTGCCGCCGGGCCTGCCCGCCGCGGTAACCGACAAGATCAAGCGCGACATCGAAAAGGGCCTGCTCGAAGCCGACGTGCAGGAGAAGTTCAAGAGCTTCGGCTACGAGCCCTTCCCGACCACGCGCGAGCAGTTCAAGCAGTTCGTGCAGAGCGAGAGCAAGCGCTTCGGCGATGTCATCCAGAAGGCGAACGTGTCGCTCGACTGAGTCTTGCCGCTGAGCCAAAAGCAAACAGAAGCGCCGCAAGGCGCTTTTTGTTTTCTGTTATTTCCCCGGATGAATTCTTTGGTTGACTTGTGATCAAAAGTTGTCACATGTAACCTGATGTGTTCCGCTTTTTGCATCAGGAGTTCTTGTGGATCTCAACAAACGGCGCTGGCTCGAAGGCCTGGCCGGCGCTGCCGCGGGCCTGTGCTTGCCCACGGCCTGGGCCCAATCCGACAATCGCGCCCGCGCCTCGTCGCGCCCCGCCGACAACGCATGGCCGAACCGGCCCATCAAGCTGCTGGTCGGCTTTCCCGCCGGTTCCTCGCCCGACCTGGCGGCGCGCGCCATTTCCGAGCCGCTGTCGCAACTGCTGCGCCAGACGGTGGTGGTGGAGAACAAGCCCGGCGCCAGCGGCAACGTGGCGGCCGACCTGGTCGCCAAGTCCACCGACGAGCACACCTTCGGCGCGCTGATCAACGGCAACCTGACCATCGCCAGGCTGCTCAACGGCCGCACGCCTTTCGACCCGGAAAAGGACTTCGCGCCGATCGGCCTGATCGGCACCGCACCGCTGGTGCTGACCCTGACCGGCAATGCCGAGGGCAAGACGCCGGTGGACCTGGTGCACTGGGCGCGCAGCCAGGGCGCCTCGGCCAGCTATGGTTCGCCCGGCAACGGCACGGTGGGGCATCTGGGCATGGAACTGCTCAAGAGCCGTACCGGCATCACGGCGCGCCATGAAGGCTTCAACGGCAATCCGGCGGTCATCACGGCCATGCTGGCGGGCAAGGTGCAGATGGCCCTGCTGCCACCGGCTCTTGCAATGCCGCATGTGCAGGCGGGCAAGCTGCGCGCGGTGGGCGTGACTTCGCCGGAACCGAGCCCGCTGGTCAGCGGCATGAACACCCTGCGCGATGCCTCCGTGCGCGGCGCCGACCTGGAGATCTGGACCGCGCTGGCGGGGCCGGCAAGCCTGCCCGAACCCATCGTCGACAAGTTCAACGCCGCGCTGAGCGAAGTGGTGCGCCGGCCCGAGGTGAACAAGCGCCTGCTCGACGCCGGCTGGCAGGCCCAGCCCGGCAGCGCAGAAGCACTGGCCAAGCGCATGCGCCGCGACACCTCCATGCTGGGCGGCGTGATCCTGATGCGCGGCATCCGATCGGACGCCTAGCGCGCGCCGGAGATCGATCCGAGTCCAGCGCCGCTGCCGGCGCTGCCAGCGCTACTTGCGCACCAGTGGGATCTGCAAGTTCGTCGGCCGGTTCTCTTCCTTGTCGAAGCCGCGGCCATCGATGTTGCGCGCACCCCAGAACAGCAAGTCGTGGCCCAGGTAGACGAGGTCGAACTCCATGAAGTTCTTGCCCTCGGCCAGCCCGAACGGCAGGAAGGCCTTGCCGAAGATGCTCTGCGTCTCGCCGACCTGCCACTTGCCGTAACCTTGGGCGGCCATCTGGTTCAGCAGGTCGGCAAAGCCCTGGATCAGTGGCGTCACCTCGTAGGCCTCATCGGCAACGAAGTCGACCTTCTGCGCGCCGGCGGCGATCGGGTGCGGTCCGCGCCACAGCATGTGGCCGCGGATGAAGATGCGCGCCAGCGGCACCGCGCCGTTCGGGTCGGCCGAGTTGACGATCGTGAGCTCGAAGCGGTCGCCACCCAGGTAGCTGAACTCGCGCTTCAGGTAGAACGGCTTCAAGCTGCCGTCGGGGTTCTTGTTCGCACTCGGCCGGACTTCCGGCGCGAGACTGATCCATTCGCCGGTCAACGCCGTCTTGGTCTGTTCCAGGTTCATAGCAAG
Source organism: Variovorax sp. (assembly GCA_035476655.1). Classification (GTDB taxonomy): domain Bacteria; phylum Pseudomonadota; class Gammaproteobacteria; order Burkholderiales; family Burkholderiaceae_C; genus Variovorax. Next base: position 28,994 of record DATILH010000035.1, on the reverse strand, counting down.
CTGTGCCTCGGGTCTGCCGCGGGTACCGTTGGTGCCGGCGCAGGCGGCGAGCGCCAGCGTCAGAGCCCACAAGGCGGCGATACAAAAGCGACTTTTCCACATGTGCGAAAGTATTGAGGCGGGGCGCTCGACGGCGCTAGCCCGAATCGGCAAAACGCGACGGCACACGGTATGCTTTCGATCCGTTGCAGCCTGGGTGCCCCCCGTGCCGCTCATCAAGCTCAACCGTTTCGACGACTTTCACCTGCACGGCGCATCGGCCCCGGCATGGAACCAGCGCTACCAGCAGATCTCGTGCGGTGCGATGCGCAGTTCACTGGCCGAGGCCACCGCGGGCGAGGTGCATGTCTTTCGCAAGTGGATGAGCGAACGGGTGGTCCAGCAAGGCTGCCTGCCCACCGGTCAGCTGTGTTTTGCGTTGCCGATCGGCCAGGCCGCGGGCACACCGCGCATGCAGGGGCACGAAATGCACGATGACAGCTTGTTCCTCCTGCGCAGCGGCGACGAGTTCACATTGCAACGCCCGCAAGGCATGGAACTGCTGGCCGTCACGTTCGAGCGCGAAGCCTTCCTGGGCCTGCTCGATGCCAGGCCCTGGGCGGCAGGCGCGCGGGCGCTGCTATCTCGGCCGGTGTTGCGTGCGCCGGGCCGGCCATTGCAGCGCCTGCGACGCGAATTGCTGGCCTTGTTCGAACGCTCGGAGCCGGCCGAGGATCTGGGCGCGCCGGCAGCCGTGTTCGAGGCGCTCGGCGATCTGTTCGGTGAGGCGGCAGGAATGCAGCAAGGCGCCGGCAGTGCGGTGGCCAGCTTCATCGTTGCCGAATGCCACCGCATCGTGGCAACCAGTGGCGCGGAGCCGCCGAGCATCGACGCGTTGTGCCAGCGCTTGCGAACTAGCCGACGAACGCTGCAGAACAGCTTCCGCCAAGTGGCCGACACGACCCCCGTGCACTTCCTGCGCAGTGTGCGGCTCAACGCCGTGCGGCAGCGGCTGATGTCGACACGACCCGCCGATCTGAGCATCGCGCAAGCCGCCACCGACCTGGGCTTCGACCACCTGAGCCACCTGAGCCACCGGTACAAGACGCTGTTCGGCGAACTGCCGTCGCAAACGCTGCGCGGCGGCTCGGCAGACTGAGCTGTCATCGAGTTCCTGCTGAGTGAGCCATGCGCCGCGCGAGCGGTACATCCGCTCGTTGGGCCGACCCCGCAACATCCGGTGTTCACTAGGCCTCATCGACCCCCGAGTCACTTCTGGCCGGGGGTCGAAAGGGACTAGCCCTCTTTCGCCTTGCCGGCGCGGAATGAAACCGGGCCTGGTCGAAGCCCTTGCGCTGGGTCAACAGCTCTGCGCCGTCGATGCGCTCGGCCAGACTCTCGATGTCGCGCTCCGATACGCCGGCGTGCGCGAAGTGCTCCTGCCAGGTGTTCACGACATCGATGACGGCGGCGACTTCTGCCGCGGCCTGCGCGGGCAGCAACCCGAATGCATCGCACTGCGACATTGCGTTTTCGAGCGTCGAGTCCCGGCCATGCGCGCCGCAGATGAACTCCTGGAACCCCTGCCCCGAGTTCGTCGGCAGGACGTCGTACGCCGGGGCCAGCTTCAGGCGGCTTTTGCCGAACGGGTTCACGACCAAGAGGGAGTGGTTCTTCTGGTGGTCGTCTGTGTTGTCGACCAGGATGTTGTAGACCATGCGACGGAAGAGTTCGCGCATGTCCCGAAGGTTGATGTCGTCCTGGGCAATGCCGACTCGGCGAAGAATTCGCGCCAGTTCGGGGTACCCCATCTCTGGCTCGGCGCCCGATGCTGTGGCCGCCCGAATGGCGGTGCCGGCTGAGATGCTGTGAATTCGCCGACCCTGTTCGCGGTCGAAGCGGCGAATGGCCACCGCGTTCGTACCGACGAGATGGATGACCTGCGTCTTGGCCACCGTGATGCCTGCGCGCTCGGCCAGCGTCATCGTCGCATGCTCGACAAGCGGCGTGTCGACGGGCTCGTTGTTGAAGAACTTGATGACCCACTGCTGGCCGTCGATGTCGATGAGCGCCTTGGGCTTCGCGCCGCCAAGCGGACTGCCGCCACCTGCAATGAGTTTTGCCTCCAGCGCGGTCAAAGGCTCCGCGGCCTCGATCTTGGCCGCGACCTCACTGAGCTGTTGCGCATCCTCCAACCGAGGAAGGGGGCCCACAGCTCTCGGACTGTAGTTGCTCGACGACGTGGAAACACCGAGCGCGCCGAATCGATCGTCGCCGGCGTAGTACAGGTACTCCATCAGTGAGAGTCGCTTGGGTTTGTCCACGAAGCGAATGACCTTCTCACCCCAACGGTCCGGGCGCGCGTCGTCGACAGCACCGACCGCGCGCTGTCCATCGGCTGCCAAGCGGCCTGGCGGCAAGAACTCGTTGTCGACGAGCGGGAGGTCCTCGCTCAGAGCGAAGCCGTTGGACAGCCACTCCTTCCCATAACGCAACGAAACGCCTTTGCCCGCGGAGACCAGCTTCAGTGCGCCGACGTAGCGCGGCGCAGCCGGGTCGTCCAGGTACCAGAGGAACAGGTCGTCCAATCGCATCTCAGCCCTTCGTTCGATTTGCGCTGATTCGCGCTTGCGCGGAGGCCTGCGCGCGTGCGCGACCGAGCTCAACGGCCTCTCGGACATTCATTTCGATGGCGCCTTGGTCGTGTTCGGGCGCTGCGAGATTGCTCAGTTCACCGTCGCGCTGGATGAGCCAGAGTGCGGTCGCGACGATGCCGATGCCGACACCCGGGTCGCCGGCTTCCAGCCGCTGCAGCGTGGGCACGGATACTCCCATGCGCTTTGCCCATGTCTTCAATGACTCCCTGCGGCGCAAGCGGGCGACAGCCAGGTCGGCGCCAAGTTTCTCGATGGCGGCGGTGGTTGCCGGTGGAAGCTGCAGGAGGGCGCGGGCTGTTTTTGGCATACACATAGAGTTTAGCGAACTACGCATTTGCATCAATATCTATGTTGATATCGCCTGCAAAATGGTGCGATGCCACGCAGCTTGCAAGCCCATTAGCGACTGCTATTGCGGTCTTTCCTTTCTGATGAGTTCGACCTAGAATGTTTCCAATCTCAGTCTTAATCAGCATTTTGGACTGTCATTGGAGACTTCATGAAGTACGACGAGACTCCGCTACTGCCCGCAAGCCGCCTGAATGAAGCCAGGCAGCTGGGCGCTCGCCTGACCGAGCTGCGCCAGGCCTACCGCCTGCGCCAATCCGACGTGGCCGCGCGCGCAGGGCTTTCTCGGTCGACCGCGGTGCTCGTCGAGAAGGGCGATTCAGGACGCACCCTGGGTCAGATCCTTCGCTACCTCAACGCGATCGAGCCGACGATCACGTTGCAGGTGCTGCTCGAAGGCAAGCTGCCGGCCCTGGCGATGCTGCGCGCGCAAGAGCGCACCCAGCGGGTTCGACAACTCAGCGAGAAAGAGCTGAAGGACCTCGATTTTTGAGCGGCCCAGCGCCTTGCGCGCGCCGCTACTTCAGGAAGCGACACCACCCAATGGCATCAAGACGACCCCTGCGCGATCTGGCTGTGTTCGCCCACATCGCCGACAGCCAGGAGCATGAGCACCGGTTCGTGCCGGCGGCGCGCCTGTCGCGCGCGGCGGGCGGGGGCGGTGGGCCTGATGCGGTGAGCTTCGCCTATGGCCTGCGCTACCTCGATCGCCCGGACGCTTTCGAGGTGGAGCCGCGGGCCTTGGGTCTGCGCGATCGCCAAGCGGTGCGTGGCGTGGACTTGTACCCGCTGGTGGGGCTCACCGAGTTCGGCGGCATTCGCGATGCCGCGCCCGATGCCTGGGGGCGGCGTGTCATCGAAGCCAGGCTGCGCGTGCCAGCCAACAGCCTCGACGAGTTCACCTACCTGCTCGAGGCGGGCAACGACCGCGTGGGCGCCTTGGATGTTCGCGAGAGGATCGACTCCGGGCCTATCAATGCGGCCGGCGGGCTGACCTCCTTGCCCTATCTGTTGCAGGCGGCGGCGGCCGTCGAAGCGAACGAGCCCATTCCCGCCCATTTGATGCCCTATCTCGGCGGCGCGCCAAGTGCCGGCGGAGCCCGGCCCAAGGCATCGGTTCGCGACGACGGCCAAGTGCTGTGGCTGGCCAAGTTCCCCGCGAGGAGAGATCCCTTTGACATGGCGGTCACCGAATATGCCACGCTGCAACTGGCGCGCAGGGCCGGCATGACGGTTCCGCCAGTGCGGCTGCACCCCATCATGGGTCAGTCGCTGCTACTGATTCGTCGCTTTGATCGCTACTGGGCCGAGCCTGGCCAGCGCCTGTCCGCTGGTGCATTGGCCTTCGACACGCAGCCCCAGCCCGGCTTCACGGAGGGGCGGCTGCCGCAGGTCAGTGGCCTGACGCTGGTGGGCTGCAACGAGATGGACTCCAACGCCAAGTCCTACGTCGACCTGGCCACGGCCATTCGCGAGTACTGCCATCCGCCCTTGATCTCCCGGGACTGTGCGGAGCTGTTCGCGCGCATGGTGTTCAACATCTTTGTGACCAACGACGATGACCACCTGCGCAACCACGCCTTCGTCTATGACGCGGCCGCCGGTGGCTGGCGCCTGAGCCCGCTGTACGACGTGGTGCCACGGCCGTCCGTGGCCTATGAGCGGATCCTGCATCTGGGCATCGGCGAGAAGGGGCGCCTGGCCAGCCTGGACAACGCCATGTCCCAGCACTCGGCCTTCCTCCCAAACCGGCCGGACGCCATCGAGGTGATCCGCCGAATCTGGGGCGAGGTTCGCCAATGGCGAGGATGCTTCGAGGAAAACGGCGCCAGCGCGGCGCTCCTGGAGACGCTGGCCCCGGCGTTCCGGAAACTCGAGGACATTGCCAGCCTGGGCCTGGCCAGGGAGATTCGCCGCGGCGCTTGAGGCGGCGAGGGACAAGGAAGCGACCCCCGGTCAAAAGCGACTCGGGGGTCGATGACGTCTAGGACGCCCAGCCCCCGCGGGGCGCTCTTGTTCATGCGCAAGCGCTTATCGGCTCTTGCGCCCATGCACCGAGTGCCGCTTGCCGTAGCCGAAGTAGATCGCCAGGCCGATGGCCAGCCAGACGAAGAGCCGCAGCCAGGTGTCGCCCGGCAACGCGCTCATCAACAGCAGGCAGAAGGCGATGCCCACCAAGGGAATGATCGGCACGCCCGGCACGCGGAAGGGCCGGACGATGTCGGCCTCGCTCTTGCGCAGGTAGATCACCGCGCCGCACACCATGATGAAGGCGAACAGGGCACCGATGCTCACCACCTCGCCCAGGACATGAATGGGGAAGAGGCCGGCGATGACCGCCACGATGGCGCCGATCCAGATCTGGCTGAGGTGGGGCGTGCCGTATTTCGGGTGCACCTTGGAGAACACCGGCGGCAAGAGGCCGTCGCGCGAGATGGTGTAGAAGATGCGGCTCTGGCCGTACAGCAGCACCAGGATCACGGTCGTGAGGCCGGCCAGCGCGCCGAACTTGATGAGCAGCGACAACCAGGGCTTGCCGATCACGTCGACCGCCAGCGCGATCGGGTCAGGCACATTGAGCTTGGTGAAGGGCACCAGGCCGGTGAGTACCGCCGCCACCGCCACATAGAGGATGGTGCAGATGGTGAGCGAGCCCAGGATGCCCAGCGGCATGTCGCGCTGCGGATGGCGCGCTTCCTGCGCCGCGGTGGACACCGCGTCGAACCCGATGAAGGCGAAGAACACCACCGAGGAGCCGCGCAGCACGCCGCTCCAGCCGTAGTGCCCGAACTCGCCGGTGTTCGCCGGGATGAAGGGCACCCAGTTGTCCTGGTTGACCAGGGCCCAGCCGAAGCCGATGAAGGAGACCACCACGACCAGCTTGATGGCGACCATCACGTTGTTCAGGCGTGCGGATTCCTTGGTGCCCAGCACCAGCAGGGCCGTGAGCGCCATCACGATCAGGCTGGCCGGCAGGTTGAACACCGCCTGGACCACGCTGCCGTCCTTGAGCGTGACTGCGCCCGGCGAATGCGTCAGCTCAGGCGGCAGCGTGATGCCGAACTGCGAGAGCAGGCTCACCAGGTAGGCCGACCAACCGACCGCCACCGTGGCCGCGCCCATCGCGTATTCAAGCACCAGGTCCCAGCCGATGATCCAGGCCGCGAGCTCGCCCAGGGTGGCATAGGTGTAGGTGTAGGAGCTGCCGCTGACCGGGATCAGCGCCGCCAGCTCGGCATCGCAAAGGCCGACGAAGGCGCAGGCCAGGCCGGCCAGCACGAAGGGCAGCATGATGCCCGGCCCCGCATGCTGCGCGGCCGCCGTGCCGGTGAGCACGAAGATGCCGGCGCCGATGATGGCGCCGACTCCGATCGCGGTGATGCTGAATGCGCCGAGCGTCTTGGTCAGCGAGTGTCCGCTGGCCTCCCACTGGCAATGATGTCGGCCACGCTTTTGCGTGCCGTGTATTGGCTGTTCGCCATTGTGCTGTCTCCCTGAATGTTGCAGGCCATCGGCGCACGATGCGACCCAGGCCCGCAATCACATTAGCACGCAGATTCGATTGCGTGAAGCAACTATTGCTCGAGACAAATAAGTGACGATTGTGGCTTAACGCATCGCCTGCTGCTGCCAAACCAAGGTGGCGGCGCAGAGGTCTTCCAGCGCGTTGCCGACCGCCTTGAAGACGGTGCGCTCGGCCGCAAAGGCGCGCCCGCCGCGCTGGCCTCGGCACAGTTGCGCGAGAGTGGCTTGCAGGTCTTGCGCGCGCAGGCTGCCGGCGGCGATGGCGTCGAGCAGGTCGCCCGCCTTCAAGAAGGCCTCTTCGGTGTCGACGAAGGTGCGTGCGCCGTCGGCGAAGCAGGCCGCATCGGCCTCACGCATCTGCGGCGTGAAGCTGCCGATCAGGTCCAGGTGCGAGCCCGGCGCCAGCCATTGCCCGCGCACCAGCGGTGCAGTGGACAGGGTGGCACAGCTCACGATGTCTGCGCGGCGCACCGCGTCTTCCAGCGATGTCACGGCACGCGCATTGACGCCTTGCGCGCACCAGTCGGCGGCGAGCTGCTGCGCGCTCTCGGGCCGATGGTTCCACACCATCACCTCTTCGATGCCCGGGCGCACGCTGGCATGGGCGGCCGGCAGCTGGCGCGCCACCCGGCCGGTGCCCAGCACCAGCAGGCGCCGCGCATCCTCGCGCGCCAGGAAAGAGGCGCCCAGCGCCGATGCGGCCGCGGTGCGGCGCGCCGTGATCTCGTCGCCGTCCATCAAGGCCAGCGGCACGCCGGTGTGGGCGTCGTACAGCAGGTAGTTGGCATGCAGGCCCGGCAGGCCTCGCGCGCTGTTGCCGGGGAAGATGTTCACCGTCTTGATGCCAAGGTAGCCCGCTTCGCTCCAGGCCGGCATGATCAGCACGGTGCCGGCATCGCTGCCGGCCTTCACCTGGTGCACGTGGCGCGGCGGGGCCGTGACGTCGGCGGCGAAGGCCGCGCGCAGGGCCGGCACCAGGCGCTCAAAGCCCAGGGGCGCGCGCGTGGCGGTGGCATCGAAGATCTGCATGGCTGGTGTTCTTGAAGTGCTGTCCGGCAGGAATTGTGGCGCCCCGCCACAATGGCGCCTTTGCTCTGCGACCCGCCTTCTCTTGGATATCCCTCTCATCACCAGCCCGCACTTCTACCTGGTCGCGGTGCCCGCCGTGCTGCTGCTCGGCATCAGCAAGAGCGGCTTCGGTGCCGGTTTCGGCTCGCTGGCCGTTCCCTTGATGGCACTGGCCGTGCCGGTGCCCGCTGCGGCGGCGATCCTGATGCCGCTGCTGCTTGTCATGGACCTGCTGGGCCTGGCGGCCTTCCGGCGCGAGGTGGACCTGAAGCTGCTGAAGTTCCTGGTGCCCTTCGGCCTCATGGGCACGGTGGCGGGCACCTTGCTGTTTCGCGCGCTGTCGCCGGCCACGGTGGCCGGCATCGTGGGCGTGTTCACCTTGCTCTTCCTGGCGCAGCGCCTGGCCTTTCCGCCCAAGCCCGACGACCCGCTGCCGCGCCGAGGCCTGGGGGCAGTGCTCACCGTGACCTCGGGCTTCACCAGCTTCATCTCGCATGCCGGTGGGCCGCCGCTCAACGCCTACCTGATCCCGCTGCGCATGAAGCCGTTGGTCTTCACGGCCACGGTGGCCTACTTCTTCTTCGTGGTGAACCTGAGCAAGTGGGTGCCCTACGCCTGGCTGGGCTTGCTCGATCTGCGCAACATGGCCACTTCGCTCGCGCTGATGCCGCTGGCGCCGATCGGGGTCTGGCTCGGTGTTCGCATTGCCCGGCGCATCGAGCCCAGGACCTTCTACGCCTTCATCTACCTCGGCATGTTCCTCACCGGCCTGAAGCTGGTGTGGGACGGCTTCATCTCCTAGGAGGAAATCCATGCAGCACCTCGTCATCCTCACCGGCGCCTCGCGCGGCATGGGCCGCGCCATGGCCGAGCAACTGCTTGCGCGCCCCGATCACCAGCTGATCTGCATTTCGCGCAACAGTGCGCCGGAGCTGGCGTCGGCCGAGGCCGGCGCCGACAGCACGCTGGCGCAGTGGGAGCATGACCTGTCCGACGCCGCCGGTGCCGCAGCGCGCCTGTCGGGCTGGCTGAAGGCGGCGGACGCCGGCCGCTACGCCAGCGCCACCTTGATCAACAACGCCGGCGTGATCGCGCGGCCGGCGCCGCTGTCGGACGGCGAGGCCGCTGACCTGATGCGCGCGCTGCGCGTCGGCCTGGAAGCACCCATGCTTCTGACCAGCGCCTTCCTGCAAGCCACGCAGGGCTGGCAGCAGGCAGGGCGCAAGGTGCTCAACATCTCCTCGGGCCTGGGCCGCAATGCGATGGCGAGCCAGGCGCCCTATTGCGCGGCCAAGGCCGGCATGGACCATTTCTCGCGCGCCGTCGCGCTGGAAGAGGCGGCATTGCCGAACGGCGCACGCGTGGTTTCGCTGGCGCCCGGCGTGATCGACACCGACATGCAGGTGCAGTTGCGCGGCGGCGACCCGGCCAAGTTCCCCGATCGCGATCGATTCACCCGCATGCAGACGGAAGGCATGCTGGCGACGCCGGCCGCGGCGGCGGCCCGGGTGCTGGCCTACCTGGAGCGCTCCGACTTCGGCAGCAAGCCTGTGGCCGACGTGCGGGATTGACCCGCTTCAGCGACGCTCGACTTCGCTCGTGAGCAAGTCCGCTGAAGGCGAATAGGGCCGCAGGTAGGCGGCGGTTTCCTCCACCGGGCAGCTGAGCCAGTCTTCCAGCCAGGCGTCGTGCAGCAGGGCCGGCTGGCGCAGCGCGCCATCGCTTGGCACCGTGAGGACGGCAAAGCTCTCCACGCATTGGCCCTGCGGCGAGCGCCAGCCGTTCCACAGGCCGGCGATGGCCAGCGCCTTGCCATCGGCGCGGCTCAGGCGCGAGAGGGTACCGCCTTTGGAATCCGACTCGGTGAACAGCGCGTCGACCAGCACCACGCAGCGATGGCCGCGTTTCCACGGCTGGAGGAAGTTGCGCTCGTTGGCCGCGCTCTCGGCCCGCGCCTCGAACAGGGGGTCTTCGCCGTCCTTGGAGAACAGGGGGATCAGGCCCCAGCGGCCGGTGACCGCCTCGAAGGGGGTCAGCACGCCGCGGCTGCCCGGATGGTCGGCCCGCGGGCGCCGCACGAAAGCGCCGGTCTGGCCGGGCCGCACCTCGTCCAGTGGGCCAAGCCCGAACTCGATGCCAAAGCGCGAGGCATAGGGCTCCCTGTCCCGTGCGCTTTGGAAGTGGTGGATCATGAAGCCACTATACGGCGCCATGTTACGGGCCGTATGTCGGACGCCCCAATCTGGTGCCGCGCGAGTAGCGCTAAAGATACAGTTTCTGCAGCAGCCGGATCAGCGTCTCGCGCTCCCGGGCGTTCAGGCGGGCGCTGGCGTCCAGCTCCAGCTGCAGCACCGCCTGCTCGGCTTCGCGCGTGAGCTTCTCGCCGGCTGGAGTCAGGTGCAGGCCGACGGCGCGGCCGTCGCGCGGATGCGGGCGGCGCTCGATCAGGCCGCGGCCGTCCAGCGCGGCGATCAGGTTGACCAGGTTGGGCGGCAGGATGTCCAGGGTGGCGCAAAGCTGGCGCGAGGTGGCGCCCGGGTTGTGGGCCAGCAGCGAGAGCACCGAGAAGTCGACCTGCTTCAGGCCGTAGGGTGCCATGCGCTCGGCAAACACGCCGCTGATCTGCGACCAGGCACGCCGCGCGTTGTAGCCGACCAGGGTTTCCAGGAAGCCATTGTCCAGGCCATCGCCACGTGCGGGGTTGGCAGGCGATTTTTCGGCCGTCGGTTTGGAAGGGGCGCGCATAGAAGTTGGCGTTTGCAAGTATGGATTCTGGCCCGGATGGAGCACACTGGAACTCAATATGTCACGCACCCAGCGCTTCCTCGGCGCCACAGCGGCCCTATTCTCGGCAGCGGTTGCGCTGGCCTCCTATCGCTACCTGGCCGGTGCGGGGCCCGTCCCGCCGAACGTCGGCGAGAACACCTTCTTCCAGCCGTGGATGATGCTGCACGTTGCCGGGGCGGCCACAGCCCTGCTGCTGGGGCCGTGGCAGTTTCTGGCCGGCTTGCGCAGCCGGCGCCCGCAAGTGCATCGCTGGATCGGCCGGGTCTATGTGCTGTGCTGCCTGTTCGGCGGGGTGTCCGGTCTGCTGCTGGCCCTGGGCAGCACGGCGGGGCCGATCGCGACGGCCGGCTTCGGCCTCTTGGGCATCGCATGGATCGCCACCACCGCCCGGGGCTGGCAGCTGGCGCGCCAGCGACGCTTTCGGAACCATCGCGAATGGATGATCCGCTCCTTCGCATTGAGCTTCGCGGCGGTGACGCTGCGCATCTACCTTCCCCTGCCGAGCCTGCTCGGCATCGACTTCCTTCCCGCCTACCAGGCCATCTCCTTCCTGTGCTGGGTCCCCAACCTGCTGGTGGCCGAATGGTGGCTGCGCACGCGGGGCCTCAGCGCGACATCAGGCCTTCGCAGGCCCGCTTGACCATGGCAAGGCGCATGTCGAATTCCGGCAGCACCCAGCGCCGGAATGCACTGGCCGGTGCCGACCAGCGCGCGCCGTCCGGTGGCGCGGCGCGCTCGATGCGGGCCCAGGCCCAGGCCAACAGGGTCAGCATGGCCACCCGCAGGTAGTCCTCGGCCACCTCCTCGGGCAATTGCGGATCGACCTTCGCCGCCAGCGCGATGGAGGTGCCCAGGTAGCGCAACTGCGCCATGCGGCGCTGGGCATCGGCCTCGGCCTCGCGGGCGGCGTCGAGCTCGTTGCGCAGCTCCAGCAGGCAGGCGGCAAAGGCGGCGCCGGCGTCGGGCAGCACCTGGCGCATCAGCTCGATGGCCTGCGGCAGGCTTTGCTGCTCGGCGCCGAAGGCCCTGAGCATCGGCAGCATGAAGCGGCACCAGCGCTGCGCCCGCTCGCGCTCCGCCGAGTCCTGTGCATCCTTCGCAAGCGCCAGTTGCCGAGCCGTGCGGTAGGCGATGAGTTGCGTGCCATCGCTCCAGGCGCGCTGCGTTGCGAGGACGCGCTGCACCGCCGGATGCGCATCGCCGAGTTCGACGGGTCGATCATCGGCGCCCCATGCCGGCAAGTCCTCCAACGGGGCGCGCAGTTGCAGCACCTCCTGCTGCAGGAAGCGGACGTCCTCGGGGCCAGGCGGATGCTGCATTTCAGGCGACGGCGGCCGAGCGGGCAGCGCCGAGGTAGGTGTCGATCACGCGGGCATCGCCGGCCAGCTGCCTCGCCTCGCCCTGCAGGCTGACGCTGCCCATTTCCAGCACATAGCCGTGGTCGGCCACCTCCAGTGCGGCGCGGGCGTTCTGTTCGACCAGCAGGATGGTGACGCCGGTGGCGCGTAGCTGCGCGACGGTCCGGAAGATCTCCTGCACCACCAGCGGCGCCAGGCCGAGGCTGGGCTCGTCGAGCATCAGCAGCTTGGGCGACGACATGAGGGCGCGGCCCACCGCCAGCATCTGGCGCTCGCCGCCCGACAGGGTGCCGGCCAGTTGCGTGCGGCGCTCCTTCAGGCGCGGGAAGAGTTGGTAGACGGTGTCGAGTTGCTCGCGCCAGCGCGCATTGCGCAGGCGCACCTGGCGAAATGCGCCCAGCACCAGGTTGTCTTCGACCGGCATGGAGCCGAACAGCTCGCGCTTCTCCGGCACCAGGGCGATGCCCAGCATCACCCGCTCTTCGAGCGAGAGCGTGCCGATGGGCTGGCCCTGGAACTCGATGCCGCCCTTGGCCGGCAGGATGCCCATCAAGGCATTGAGCAGGGTGGACTTGCCGGCGCCGTTGGGGCCGATGACCGTGATCACGCTGCCTTCACTGGCTTCGAGCGCGATGCCGTGCAGCACCTCGGCGCGGCCGTAGCCGGCGTGCAGGTCGTGGACGCGAAGAAGAAGGCTCATGTCAGTGTTCCGTTCCGAGGTAGGCAGCGCGCACCTTGGGGCTTTGCTGCACCTCCGTCGGCGTGCCCTCCATCAGGTGGGTGCCGAACTCCATCACCACGATGTGCTCGCACACGTCCATCACCAGGCCCATGTCGTGTTCCACCAGCAGGATGCTGATGCCCTCGGCGCGCAGGCTGCGCAGCACCCCGGCCAGGGCCTGCTTCTCCTTGTGGCGCAGGCCCGCCGCGGGTTCGTCCAGCAGCAGCAGGGCCGGGTCGGCGCACAGGGCGCGGGCAATCTCGAGCAGGCGCTGCTGGCCCATCGCCAGGTTGCCGGCCTGCTCGTGCAGGAGTTCGCCCATGCCGACGCGGATCAGCTGGCGCTCGGCTTCCTTGAAGAGCTGCCGTTCCTCTGCGCGGTTCATGCGGGACATGGCCGACAAGGCGCCGCGTTGCCCGCGCAGATGCGCGCCGAGCGCGGCGTTCTCCAGAACCGTCATCTCGGGCACCAGCTTCACATGCTGGAAGGTGCGCGACATGCCGCGTTGTGCAATGCGGCGCGCCGGCAGCCCGTCGACCCGCTCGCCGCGAAAGTGCACCTCGCCGGCCGTCAGGCCCAGCACGCCGGTGACCAGGTTGAAGGTGGTGGACTTGCCGGCGCCGTTGGGGCCGATCAGGCCGACGATCTGGCCGGCGCGGGTCTGGAAGCTGATGTCGTTGACCGCCACCAGCCCGCCAAAGGTCTTGCGCACCGCCTTCACCTCCAGCACCAGTTCGCCTGCTGCCGGCTTCGGCCGGGCCGGCAGCGGCACGGCATCGCGCCAGTCGACCGCGCGCGGGGCACGCGGCAGGCGCCGGTCGACGAAGGCCCACACGCCATCAGGCAGGTACTTGAGCACCAGCACGATCAGGATGCCGAACACGATCACTTCGTAGCTGCCGCTGGTGCCGATCAGCTTGGGCAGCAGCACCTGCAGCTGGTCCTCCAGCAGCTTGACGATGCCGGAACCGGCGATCGCGCCCCACACATGCGCCGCGCCGCCCAGCACCACCATGAACAGGTACTCGATGCCCATCTTGATGCCGAAGGGCGAGGGGTTCACCGTGCGCTGGAAGTGCGCGAACAGCCAGCCCGAGACGGAGGCCAGCAGGGCCGCCAGCACGAAGATGCCGACCTTGTGGCGCAGGGTGTCGATGCCCATGGCCTCGGCCATCAGCGAGCCGCGCGCCAGCGCCCGGATGGCGCGCCCGCTGCGCGAATCCAGCAGGCGCATCAGCGCGAAGGAGGCCGCCAGCACGAAGGCCCAGACCAGCACGTAGAACACCCGGCGCTGCCCGATCTCCAACCCGAAGACGGTGAGGCCCTTGACGCCCAGGATGCCGTCGTACTTGCCCAGCGCATCCAGGTTGCCCATCAGGTAGTAGAGCGACAGCGCCCAGGCGATGGTGGCCAGCGGCAGGTAGTGGCCCGACATGCGCAGGGTGATGGCGCCGATGATGGCCGCGCTGACGCCGGTGAGCGCCAGGCCGATGAAGAGGGTGAGCCACGGCGAGAGCCCGGCGTTCACCGTCAGGTAGGCGGTCGTATAGGCGCCGATGCCGACGAAGGCCGCCTGCCCGAAGGAGGTGAGCCCGGCCACGCCGGTGAGCAGCACCAGGCCCAGCACCGGCAGCGCGTAGAGGCCGATGTAGTTGAGCTGGATGATCCAGAAGTCGGGCAGCGGCAGCAGGGGCAGGGCAATGAGCAGCGCGATCAGCGCGAGCGGTCCCCACTTGCGCAGGGGGCTGCCCGTGACAGCGGCGGCCGGGGCCGAGGGTGTGACGACGATGCTCACCTCAATGCTCCTCGTCCGAGTGGCCGCTGGACAGCGAGCGCCACAGCAGCACCGGCAGGATGATGGTGAAGACGATCACCTCCTTGAAGGCGCTGGCCCAGAAGGAGCCGAAGGCCTCGATCACGCCCACCGACAGCGCGCCGATCAGCGCAACCGGGTAGCTGGCCAGGCCGGCGATCACCGCCGCCACGAAGCCCTTGAGCCCGATCAGGAAGCCCGAGTCATAGAAGATGGTGGTGGTCGGCCCGATCAAGAGACCCGAGAGCGCCCCCAGCAGCGCCGCCAGTGCGAAGCTCAGCCGCCCGGCGCTCTGGGTCGAGATGCCCATGAGCCGCGCGCCCAGCCGGTTGACCGCAGTAGCGCGCAGCGCCTTGCCGTAGAGCGTGCGCTCGAAGAAGAGCCACAGCACCACGATCAGCACGGCTGAGACGCCGAAGATCACCAGCGCCTGCCCGCTCACGTTGAGCGGACCGAGCGGCATGCGCATGTCCCAGAAGGACGGATTGCGAAAGCCCTCGGCGCCGAAGAACAGGAGGCCCAGCCCGGTCATCGCGAAATGCACCCCGACCGAGACGATCAGGAGCACCAGCGTGCTGGCGCCGGCCAGCGACTGGTAGGCGACGCGATACACCAGCGGGCCGAAGGCGGTGACGATGCATACCGTCAGCAGCGCCTGCACCAGCATCGGAAAGCCCTGCGGCGCCGCCCATGCAGAGATGCCGGCCACCAGCGCCGGCGGCACGAAGGTGCGCAGCGCAGCCTTGACTGCCATGGCGGCGCTGCCGCGATGCCGCCACTCGCTGGCCAGGTCCATCAACGCGGCGACGCCGGCCAGGATCAGCAGGAGCCACACCGTGCCCGGCACCTTGCCGGTCTGGAAGATGGCCAGCGTGAGCGCGCCGTAGGCCACGAACTCGCCCTGCGGGATGAAGATGACCCGGGTCACCGTGAAGACCAGCACGATGCACATGCCCAGGAGGGCATAGATCGCGCCGTTGGTGAGGCCGTCCAGCAGCAGGATGCTGGCGATGGGGAAGTCCATGGCAGGGCGTGTCGTGTTGGATTTACTGGATGACCTTGAACTCGCCGCTCACCACCTGCAGCATCACCCCGGTCTCGTTGGTGAAGCCCCAGTGATCCTGCGCCGTCCAGTCCAGCACGCCGTGCGCGAGGACCGTGCGGCCCATGGTCTCGAAGGCTTCGCGCAGCGCGGCGCGGAACTCGGGGGTGCCGGGCTGGGCCTTCTTGAGCGCGATCGGCACCGCCTTCTCCAGGATGATGTAGGCGTCGGTGCCATGGCCGGCGAACTGGTTGCGCGTGCCCGGGCCGTAGGCCTTCTCGTACTGCTCGACGAAGGCCAGCGCCGCCTTCTTCGACGGGTTGCTCTCGGGCAGTTGCGCGCCATGCATGGCCGGGCCGGAGACGACGAAGGTGCCGTCGGCATCCTTGCCGGCGACACGCATCAGGTCGGGCGTGGCGGCCGCGTGAGTCTGGTAGATCTTGCCCTTGTAGCCGCGCTCGGCGATGGCCTTCTGCGGCATGCCGGCGCCGCTGCCCGAGGCCACGATCAGGATCGCGTCCGGGTTGGCGGAGGTGAGCTTGAGCGCCTGCGCCGTCACGCTGGTGTCGGCACGCGCGAAGCGCTCGGTGCCCACCACCTTGATGCCGGCCTTGCCGCCTTCCTCGGTGATGGCCTTGAGCCACAGTTCGCCGTAGGCATCGGTGTAGCCGAGGAAGCCGATGGTCTTGATGCCCTGCTTCTTCATGTGCGCCACCATGGCGTAGGCCATCACGCCGTTGGACTGCGGCAGGCGGAAGAACCACTTGTCCTTGCCCGGCGGCAGGCCGGCCGGCGAGGTGGCCAGCTGCGGCGTTTGTGCCTCGGCGGTCACGTCCGCCATCGGGATCGCGACCGGGGTGGCGGAAGAGCCGATGATCACGTCCACCTTGTCCTCGGTCACCAGGCGCTGCGCGGCCTTGACGCCAGCCGTCGGGTCGCTGGCGTCGTCGAGCACCACCAGCTTGATGGTCTGGCCGGCAACTGTCTTGGGCCAGGTCTGGATGGCGTTCTTCACCGGAATGCCCAAGCCCGAGGCCGGGCCGGTCAGGGGCTGCACCACGCCCACGGTGAGGTCGGCATGGGCCGCGCCCAGCAGCGCAAAGGCGAACAGGCTGGCGAGCATCGTCTTCTTGAACTTCATGGCGTGTCTCCTAGGTATTGTTGGAAGAAAGGGAACTCAGCGCGGCGCCATGCGCAGCGCGCCATCGAGGCGGATCACCTCGCCATTGAGGTGCGAGTTGGTCACGATGTGGCAGGCCAGCTCGGCAAATTCCGAGGGCTTGCCCAGGCGCGGCGGGAAGGGAATGGAAGCGGCCAGCGACTGCTGGATGGCCTCGGGCAGCTCCATCAGCAGCGGCGTGGCAAAGAGGCCCGGGGCGATGGTGCAGACGCGGATGCCGTGCTGCGCCAGGTCGCGCGCCATCGGCAGGGTCATGCCGACCAGCCCGCCCTTGGAGGCGCTGTAGGCCTGCTGGCCGACCTGGCCGTCGAAGGCGGCGATGGAGGCGGTGAACAGCATCACGCCGCGTTCGCCACCCTCGTCGGGAGCCAGCTTGGCGCAGGCGGCGGCGAACAGGCGGCTCGCGTTGTAGGCGCCGATCAGGTTGACCTTGACCACGCGCTCGAAGTCTTCCAGCGGTGCCGGGTTGCCGTCCTTGCCGACCACGCGCTTGGCGCTGCCGATGCCGGCGATGTTCATCAGGATGCGAGCCGGGCCATGGGCGGCGGCGGCCTGCTCGAGCGCCGCGCTCACGCTGGCGGTGTCGGTGATGTCGCAAGCGCAGGCGATGCCGTCGATCTCGCTTGCCACCTTCTTGGCGAGGTCTCCATTGCGGTCCAGCACCGCGACCTTCGCGCCGCGTCGCGCCAGTTCACGCGCGGTGGCTTCGCCCAGGCCCGATGCGCCGCCGGTCACGAGTGCGGCTTGTCCTTCGATCTTCATGGTGCGTGTCTCCTTGGGTGTTGCTCAGGCGTACTTGTCGCCCACTTCCTCGCGCAGAGGATGGGTGTCGTAGACGATGGTCATGCTGTCGATGCGATTGCTGCCGGCCTCGAACTCGAAGATGTCGACGCAGGTGAAGGTGACGACCTGGCCGTCCTTCAAGGTCCAGTCGTAGCGGAAGTAGGCGGCCACGCGCTCCACCGTGCCGCCGGCCTCCACGCTCTGGAACAGGTCGATGGGCGTGATCACGCTCTGCGACGAGGCGCCGGCCAGCTTGGGGAAGAAGGCGCGCGCCTTCATGGTGCCGAGGAAGGGCGACTTCACGATGCCCTCGGGCGCGAAGCAGTCGACCAGGCCGGGCACGTCGGTGGCGTGCAGGCACTTCAGGTAGCGGCGAATGGTGTCGACCTGGGCCTGGCTCATGGCTTGTCTCCGGCGCGCGGAAGGACGGTAAAGGGGAGCTGGCCGGCATGCAGCGCCTCGACCAGTGCGGCGCGGTGCTGCAGCACGGAGCGCTGGTTGATCGAGCCCTTGTCGGTGACCTCGCCCTTGTCGATCGAAGGCGGCTCGGCCATCAGGTGGGCGCGGGCGATGCGGCTGGCGCTGCCGGTCGCGCCGGCGGCGAGCTGGTCGATCACGGCCTGGAAGTGCGCCTGCACCGGCGCGCTTTCCAGCACCTGCTGCAGGCTGGCATCGGCCGGCAGGCCGGCCAGTTTGCGCACCGCCTGGGTCGGGAAGATCAGCGCGCCGACTTCCTTCATGTTCAGGCCGGTGAGCACCGCGTCCTGGATGTAGGGCGCACCGGCCGCGATGATCTTGGCGCGCATCGGGCCCACGCTGACGAAGGTGCCGGTGGCCAGCTTGAAGTCCTCCGCGATGCGGCCGTCGAAGCGCAGGCCGCGGTGGATGTCCTTCGGGTCGATCCAGGCCACCGCATCGCCGGTCTTGAAATAGCCGTCCTCGTCGAAAGCCTCGGCCGTCGCCTCGGGCGCGCGCCAGTAGCCGGGCGTGACGTTGGGGCCGCGGTAGCGCACCTCGGTCTTGCCGTCGATGTCGACCAGCTTGATCGACAGGCCCGGAGTCGGCAGGCCGAGGTCGCCGGAGTTGACGTGCGGGCTGGTGATGTAGAGCGCGAAGGGGCCCGATTCGGTCATGCCCAGGCCCGTGCCCATCACGATGCGCTCGCCGATCTCTGCTTCCTGCGTCTTGTGCAGGCTGTCCCACACTGGCTGCGGCAGGGCGGCGCCGGCATAGAAGAACATGCGCACGCGCGACAGGAGGTTCTTGCGCAGTTGTTCGTCCGACTGCATTGCGTGGGCGATGGCCTCGAAGCCGGTCGGCACGTTGAAGTAGACCGTGGGCGCGATCTCGCGCAGGTTGCGCAGGGTCTCGGCGATGCCCGCCGGCGTCGGCCGTCCATCGTCGATGTACAGCGTGCCGCCGTTGTTGAGCACGATGCCCACGTTGTGGTTGCCGCCGAAGGTGTGGTTCCAGGGCAGCCAGTCGACCAGCATCGGCGGCTCTTCGGTCAGCGCTGGAATCGAGTGGCGCAGTTGCTGCTGGTTGGCGCACCACATGCGGTGCGTGTTGATCACCGCCTTGGGGAGCCGGGTGGAACCGGAAGTGAACAGGAACTTGGTGATGGTGTCGGGGCCAGTGGCGCGCATCGCGGCGTCGACGGCCGGCGTGGCTTTGGTGGCCAGCAGTTCGGCAAAGGGCGTGCTGCGCCGGCCTTCCACCTGGCCATCGACGAGCACCAGTTCGATGTCATGCGGCACGGCCGCCTGGACGGCGCGACCGTAGCGCTGCGCATCGCCGGCAAAGACCAGACCGGGGGTGAGCGTGGCCAGCACGTGGCGCAGCTTCTCGTAGTCCTGGCTCACCAGCGAATAGGGCGGCGAGACGGAGCAGTGCGGCACGCCGGCGTAGAGGCAGCCCAGCACCATCAGCGCATGCTCGATGCCGTTCTCGCTTAGGATGGCGATGGGGCGCTCGGCGCTCAGGTCCCGATCCAGCAGTGCCTGGCCGATGCGGCGGGCATGCTGCAGCGCCTGGCCGTAGTTCACGCGCAGCCAGTCGCCGGTGCTGCCATCGGGCAGCCGTTCGCGGCGCGCGATGAAGGTGCGTTCGGGCGCGACCTCTGCCCAGTGCAAGAGGCGATCGGTGATGCGCTCGCAGTAGGGCGCGAGCGGGGTCTCGGCTTCCAGGTAGCGCACGCCCGGCGCGCCCTCGCGCAGCACGCCGCGGGTGACGCCGAATTCGAGCGCCCGGTAGCGGGGCGGCGCAGCGGCGCTCATCCCTTCTTCACCTTCGGCCCACGGCCTTCGAGGAATTCGCGCAGCCGGCCCTTGGCCTCCGGCGCGCTCTGGGCGATGGCGCAGATCAGCGACTCGGTGAAGAAGCCGTGGTCGGCCGGTTGCTCGGCGATGCGCGGCAGGGCGTGCATCAGCGCATAGTTGGTCAGCGGCGCGTTCTCGGCGATGCGCCGCGCCAGTTCCAGCGCCTTGTCGAAGGCGCTGCCCTCGGGCACCAGGTACTGGGCGAAGCCGGCGCGCTCGCCTTCCTGGGCGTCATAGACGCGGCCGGTCAGCATCATGTCGGTCATGCGCGGCACGCCGATCAGCTTGGGGATGCGCACCGAGCCGCCGCCGCCGACGAAGATGCCGCGCGAACCCTCGGGCAGGGCATAGAAAGTGGTGCTGTCGGCCACCCGGATATGGCAGGCGCTGGCCAGTTCCAGCCCGCCGCCCACCACCGCGCCGTGCAGCGCGGCCACCACCGGCACCGGGCCGTGCTGGATGCGGTCGAGCGCGGCGTGCCACCTGCGCGAATGGTGCATGCCCTGGGCGGCGTCGCGCTCCTTCAGTTCGGACAGGTCGAGGCCGGCGCAGAAGTGCGGGCCCTCGCCGTCGATCACCGCGGCGCGCACCGTGGAGGGCAGCTTCTCGAAGGTGGATTGCAGGGCCAGAATGAGTTCGTCGGACAGCGCGTTGCGCTTGGGCGCACGCTTCAGGCGGACGACGGCGATGTCGTCCAGCAGCTCGAGTTGTAGATCGGGGTAGGTCATGGTTTGCATCCGCTTCGTCAATCGATTATGGTTATAGAAAATAATCAATTCAAGCTCTGATTGAGCCCTGAGTCCTAGTAGATACCCGAACCTGGAGACGCGCCATGGACATTGCCAACCTGATTGCCATCGACACCCACACGCACGCCGAGGTCAGTTGCTGGAACCCCTTCGACAACTACGGCGAGGAATACGACCGCGCGGCCGACAAGTACTTTCGCTCCAGCCGGCGCCCGACCATCCAGGAAAGCATCGACTACTACCGCGAGCGCAAGATCGGCTTCGTGATGTTCGGCGTGGATGCCGAGGCCAACATGGGCCGGCGCCGCATCCCCAACGAGGAGATCGCCGAGGCCGCGCAGAAGAACCCCGACGTGATGATCGCGTTCGCCAGCGTCGACCCGCACAAGGGCAAGATGGGCGCGCGCGAGGCGCGCCGGCTGGTCGAGCAGCACGGCGTGAAAGGCTTCAAGTTCCACCCCACGGTGCAGGCCTACCACCCTTATGACCGCATGGCCTGGCCGATCTACGAGGTGATTGCCGAGCACAAGCTGCCGGCCGTGTTCCACACCGGGCACAGCGGCATCGGCTCGGGCATGCGCTGCGGCGGCGGGCTGCGCCTGGAATACAGCAACCCGATGCACCTGGACGACGTGGCGATCGACTTCCCCGACATGCAGATCATCATGGCCCACCCCAGCTTCCCGTGGCAGGACGAGGCGCTGTCGGTGGCCACGCACAAGCCCAATGTCTGGATCGACCTGTCGGGCTGGAGCCCCAAGTACTTTCCCAAGCAGTTGGTCCAGTACGCCAACACCCTGCTGAAGGACCGCATCCTGTTCGGCAGCGACTACCCGCTGATCACGCCGGACCGCTGGATGAAGGACTTCGAGGAGGCCGGGTTCAAGCCGGAGGTGATGCCCGGCATCCTGAAGGGCAACGCGGTGCGGCTGCTCGGCCTGGGCTAGGAGACGTCTGTCCAGCCGGCGCGGGCGCGGCTCTTGCGCGCCTCGCGCTCCTTGGCCATCTGCTCTTCCATCTGCTGGCGCCCGGCCTTGGCGGCGCTGATGAGTTGCGCCCGGTCCTTGTAGAGCGGGTGCGACTCCTCGGCGAACTGGATGTTGAGCTGGCGAAAGCGCATCGCGCTCTCGCGCGCCTCGTGCGGCGGCCAGCCCAGGATCTCCAGCACCTGGCGCGCGCTGCGCAGGGATGACTCGAAGAGCTCGCGCTCAGCCAGGTGCACCTCGCGGTCGCGCAGCTGGTACCAGTGGTTGAGGTTGCGCGCGCGGGCGACGATCTTTGTGTTGGGGAAATGCTCGCGCGCCAGGTCGACGATCTCGAGCGACTGCTCCACGTCGTCCACCGCCACCACCAGCACTTTGGCACTGGCGGCGCCGGCGGTGCGCAGCAGGTCGAGCCGCGTCGCGTCGCCGTAGAACACCCGAAAGCCGAATTGGCGCAGGCCCTCCACCGTGTCGGGGTCGTGGTCCAGCACTGTCACCTGCAGGCCCTGGGCGCTCATCATGCGGCCGATGATCTGGCCGTAGCGGCCGAAGCCGCAGATCACAACGTTGGCGTTCTGCTGCTCGGAGATTTCTTCCAGCTCGCGCGCGTCGCAGGCGACCCAGCGCGGCGTCACCCATTTGTCGATGGCCACCAGCAGCAGGGGCGAGAGCAGCATCGACAGCGCCACCGCACCGATCAGGAAGGAACTCAGCTCGCGCGGCAGCACGCTCGGGCCGGCGGCCTGGAACACGACGAAGGCGAACTCGCCGCCCTGGGCCAGCAGCAGGGTGAAGACCGGGCGCTCGGGCACCGGCAGCCCCATCAGCTTGGCCAGGCCATAGATCGCCAGTGCCTTCACCGCCAGGAAGCCCAGCACCACCACGGCCATCCACACCGGGTGGGCGAGCAACACGCCGAAGTCGATGCTCATGCCCACCGCGATGAAAAAGAGGCCCAGAAGCAAGCCCTTGAAGGGCTCGATGTCGGTTTCCAGTTCGCGCCGGTATTCGCTCTCGGCCAGCAGCACGCCGGCCAGGAAGGCGCCCAGCGCCATCGACAGGCCCACCACCTGCATCAGCGCGGCAATCGCCACCACCAGCAGCAGCGAGGCGGCGGTGAAGATCTCGGGTGTGTTGCTGCGGGCAATCCAGCGCAGGAGCGGGCGCAGCAGCAGGCGCCCGCCCAGGACGATGCCGCCGACCACGCCGATGATCTTCAGGGCCTCCACGGTGCGGCCCCAACCGCTGGTCGCGTGGGCGCCGGCATCGGTGGTGGCCAGCAACGGCAACAGGGCCAGGATTGGGATCGCGGCCACGTCCTGGAACAGCAGGATCGAGAAGCCGGCCTGGCCGCTGTCGGTGCGCATCAGGTTGCGCTCGCCGAAGACTTGCAGCGCGATGGCGGTGGACGACAGTGCCAGCCCGAGCGCCGCGACCAGCGCCACCCGCCAGTTCATGCCGCCTGCCGTGCCTGCTGCAAAGAGCAGCAATGCGCACAGCAGCACCTGCGCAGAGCCCCAGCCGAAAATCGGCCGGCGCATGCTCCACAGCCGCTTGGGCTCCAGTTCCAGGCCGACCAGGAAGAGCATCAGCACCACGCCGAACTCGGCGAAGTGCAGGATGTCCTCCACGTTGCGCACCAGCCCCAGGCCCCAGGGCCCGATGGCGATGCCGGCTGCCAGGTAGCCGATGATCGAGCCCAGGCCCAGGGCCTTGGACAGCGGCACCACCAGCACGGCGGCACCGAGGTAGATGAGCGAATTGATGAGCCAGGCGGGCGCGTGTTCCATGATGCTGCTCAGGCCTTCCCGGTCACCGTTGTTGTTTCTTCTTCATGCGGGCGATCGGTCTCGGGCACGATGCAGCGCGGGCAGGGTTCGATCTCGTCCATCTCGGGCCAGTTCGGGTAGCTGGCCAGGCGATCGACGAAGGTGTTGATGTGCGCCGCCACCTCCTCCGTGCCGCTCCTGCGCGCGCCATGCAGCATCAGCGGTGGCAGGAAGCGCATGCCGCACAGTGCGGCGGTCTGCTCGTAGGGTGGCAGAAAGGCGTCGAAGAAGTAGCGGTTGTAGCCCTGTGGGTGGTAGCTCACTTCCGGCCCGCCCGTGGTGGCGACCAGCCAGCAGTCCTTGCCCCGCAGCGCCGTGCCGCGCGAACCGTAGGCCCAGTCGTAGGCCAGCACCTCGTCGAGCCAGAGCTTCTGCAGGGGTGGCATCGAATACCACTGGATCGGGTGCATCAGCACCAGCAGGTCGGCGCGCGCCAGGCGCTGCTGTTCGGCCGCCACGTCGATGGTGAAATCCGGATAGCTGGAGTACAAGTCGTTCACATCCACCCGCGCCACTTCGCGCGCCGCTGCCATCAATCGTCGATTGACGTGCGAGTCGCGCCAGTGGGGGTGCGCGGCGACCAGGTAGATGGAAGGCGCGGCGGCGGTGGTGGGCGTGAGGCTGGGCATGGGCGCGAACATAGCGCAAACGGCCCCCTGTAACATTTCGTCTTCTTCTACCCACTCGAGGAGCCTCTCATGCCGGTGGTCCTGGTCGCCAATCCCAAGGGCGGTGTCGGTAAGTCAACCCTGGCGACCAACGTCGCTGGCTACCTCGCCAGCCAAGGCCATGCCGTGATGCTGGGCGACGTCGACCGGCAGCAGTCGGCGCGCCTGTGGCTGAGCCTGCGTCCGCCGGCCGCAGCGACCATCTCGACCTGGGAGGCGGTGGGCGACGGCAGCGTGGTCAAGCCGCCCAAAGGCACCACCCATGCGGTGCTCGACACCCCGGCCGGCCTGCACGGCTGGCGTTTCAAGGACGTGCTGGCGCTGGCCGACAAGGTGCTGGTGCCGTTGCAGCCCAGCATCTTCGACATCTACGCCACACGCGACTTCCTGGAGCGCGTCAAGGAAAGCCGCAACGCCGCCAAGACCCAGATCGGTCTGGTGCCGATGCGAGTGAATGCCCGCACCCTGGCGGCCGACCGGCTGCACGAGTTCATCGCCGGGCTCGGCCTGCCGGTGGTGGCCGAGCTGCGCGACACCCAGAACTATGTGCAGCTGGCGGCGCGCGGGCTGACCCTGTTCGACATCGCGCCGGGGCGGGTGCAGCGGGACCTGGAGCAGTGGCAGCCGCTGATCGAGTGGCTGGACGCCTGAATTCGCCTTGAATGTTGTCGCACGGCCGACACGTCGGCCGCCGCCGGCCGGCTAGAGTGCGCCGCATGAGCACCACCAAGATGACCTTCCAGACCCTTCAGGATCTGGCCGCCTGCGTCGGCCAGGAAGTCGCCGTGAGCGACTGGATCACCATCACCCAGCAGCAGGTGAACCAGTTCGCCGAAGCCACGGGCGACCACCAGTGGATCCATGTCGACGTGGAAAGGGCCAAGGCCGGGCCCTTCGGCGCGCCGATCGCGCATGGTTTTCTGACTTTGTCGCTGCTGCCCAAGTTCTTCGAGACCGCCGTCGAGGTGGTCGAGTCGCGCATGGGCGTGAACTACGGGCTGAACCGGGTGCGCTTCATGGCGCCGGTGCCGGTGGGAAGCCGGCTGCGCGCGCGCATGAAGCTGCTGGCCAGCGACCCCATCGACAACCAGGGCCAGCAGATGACCTGGGAGACCATCATCGAGATCGAGGGTGCGTCCAAGCCGGCCTGCGTGGCCGAATCGGTGGCGCGGCGCTATCCGTGATTCACTGCGGCGCCAGCGCCTTGCGCTTGGCGCGCGCCCGGATGTTCAGCGCTTCGACGGCCAGCGAGAAGGCCATGGAGGCGTAGATGTAGCCCTTGGGCACGTGCTGGTCGAAGGCCTCGGCCGTCAGCGCCATGCCCACCATGACCAGGAAGGCCAGAGCCAGCACCTTGACTGAAGGGTGGCGATCGACGAATTCGCCGATCGGCTTGGCCGCAATCAGCATCACCGCCACCGAGGCGATCACGGCCGCCACCATCACCGCGATCTGATCGACCATGCCGACGGCGGTGATCACCGAGTCGAGCGAGAACACGATGTCGATCACGGCGATCTGGCCGATCACGCCCCAGAACTGGGTGGCGCTCCCGCTGGGCGTGGCATTGGCCGTGGGTGCGTCCGGGCCATGCTCCTCGCGAGCCTCCACTTCGACAAAGATCTCATGCGAGGCCTTGTAGAGAAGGAACAGGCCGCCGAGCAGCAGCACCAGATCGCGCCCGCTGATGCCTTGCCCTGCGACCGTGAACAGGTCGGCTGTCAGCCCCATCACCCAACTTAGCGACATCAGCAGCAGCAGGCGCGTCCCCATCGCGAAGCCAAGCCCCAGCCGCCGCGCCCTGTCGCGCTGCTCGGGCGGCAGGCGCCCCACCAGGATGGAGATGAAGATGATGTTGTCGATGCCCAGGACGATCTCCAGGGCGGTCAGCATCGCGAAGGCGATCCAGACGTTGGGGTCGAGGAGGAGGGTCATGGGGTGCCGCCTGGGAGTAGGAAATGCCCGGGAGTGTCTCTGACCTTCCCGTCCTGGGCAAACTGATTCCTGAACGCACTCGAAGGTAGTGCGGTACAAGACTGAATGGCCCGAGCTCAGCCTTTGGCGTTCGCTGGTTGGTCGGCCGGCCTTTGCGGCGGTGGCGGTGGTACTGGCGGCGCATCAATTGGCTCTAAGCCGCTCGCCCCGGCAAATCCAACCTGCCGCCACGCCTCGAACACCGTCACCGCCACCGCATTCGACAAATTGAGGCTGCGCTGGCCAGTCCGCATCGGCAGGCGCAGGCGCTGCGTGGGGCCGAAGAAGCTGTCGCGCAATTCCGGTGCCAGGCCCCGCGTTTCCGCGCCGAACACGAACCAGTCGCCCGCAGCGAAGGCCACCTCATGCACTGGCCGGCTGCCCTTGGTGGTCAGGGCGAACATCCGCTCGAGCGGCGGGTGCTCGGCCTCCAGCAGCGCCTGCCAGTTCGCATGGCGCTTCACCTGCGCAAACTCGTGATAGTCCAGCCCGGCGCGGCGCAGCAGGCGGTCTTCCATCGAAAAGCCCAGCGGCTCGACCAGGTGCAAAGTGCAACCGGTGTTGGCGGCCAGGCGGATGACATTGCCGGTGTTGGGCGGGATTTCCGGTTCGACCAGGACGATGTGAAACATGCGCCGATTGTCCTCATCAGTGCGCGTCGGGGCGCTCGGTGCGGGCAAATACGATGGCCGCCACATGCACG
Organism: Variovorax sp.; assembly: GCA_035476655.1. GTDB lineage: Bacteria > Pseudomonadota > Gammaproteobacteria > Burkholderiales > Burkholderiaceae_C > Variovorax. The sequence continues at coordinate 2,509 of DATILH010000035.1, read as the reverse complement.
GCGCCGCCGTCGCGCAGCACCTGCGCCGCGGCAAAGAGCGAAGCGCCGCTGGTCATCACGTCGTCCACCAGCACCACATGCTTCCCGCGTAGCGCGTGCGGGCGCGCCGGCTCCAGCGCAAAGGCGCCGCGCAGGTTGCGCAGGCGCTCGGCGCGCGCCAGGCCGCTTTGCGGCGGTGTCTCGCGCACGCGCAGCAGCAGGCGAGCCTCGACTTTGGCCGATGGCGCCAGGTGCCTGGCCAGTTCCAATGCCTGGTTGAAGCCGCGCTCGCGCAGGCGGCCGGGGGGCAGCGGCATCGGCAGCACGCAGTGCGCGGCGTCCAGAGTCGGCTCCACCCAGGGGGCACTGCGCATCAGGGTAGCCAGCGGCGCGGCCCAGCCGGCTTCGCCCTCAAACTTGAACCGGCCGATCCGCTCCGGCCAGGGCCAGGCGTAGTCGCAGCAGGCGATGCAGGCGTCCAGCGGCGGCGGCTGGCGCAGGCACTGGCCGCACTGCGCCACCCCGGCCGGCACCGGGAGCGCGCAGCTGCGGCAGCGCGGCACCGGCGGCGCAAAGCGCGCCACGCAGGCTTCGCACACCGGCCGGGCGGGCCAGCTGGCGCAGATCGCGCAGCGACTGGGCAGGCGCTCGCGCCAACGGGTGAGGAGGGAAGAACCGGTCATGGCCCACTCAATATACTGGCCGCCCCATGCCTTCCAACGAGTCCACGCGGCGTCCGCCGACCATCGATGCCGTCGCCGCCGCCCGCTGGGCGCGCACTCCGCCGCAGGAGTCCTCGCCCTGGCTGCACGAAGAGGTGGGCCGGCGCATGGAAGACCGGCTGCAATGGATCAAGGCGCAGCCGCGCAGCTGGGCCGACTGGTCGCCCCTGCGCGGCGGATTGGAGGCGCATGCGCTGCTGGCGCGCCGCTACCGCGAAGCGCCCAGCTACGTGATCGAACCCGAACCGGCGCTGCGGGAGCGCAGTGCCCAGGCCCTGGCCGCTCCCTGGTGGAGCGCGCGCCGCTGGAGCGCGGCCGGCAAGACCCGCTTGGGCGTCGAGGAGGAGTTGCCGGAGGAGGGCGTCGACCTGCTCTGGGCCAACATGGCCCTGCACAGCGCGGCCGACCCCGAGGGGCTGATCGCGCGCTGGCACCGCCGGGTGGCGACCGGCGGCTTCCTGATGTTCTCCTGCCTCGGTCCCGACACCCTGCGCGAGCTGCGCGAGCTCTATAAAGAGGCCGGCTGGGCGCCAGCCGGCCACGAATTCACCGATATGCACGACTGGGGCGACATGCTGGTGCACGCCGGCTTCGCCGAGCCGGTGATGGACATGGAGCACGTCGTGCTCAGCTGGAGCACGCCCGAAGCCTTCCTGGCGGAGCTGCGCCAGCTCGGCCGCAACCTGCATCCAGCCCGCTTTGCCGGCCTGCGCGGCCGCGGCTGGCAGGCCGCCTTGCACCGTGCGCTGGCCGAACGGGCGGCCAGCAGCCCGGACGGCCGCATCTCGATGAATTTCGAGATCATCTACGGCCACGCCTTCAAGCCGCAGCCGCGGGTGGCCCTGTCTCCGGAAAGCGCGGTGTCGCTGCGCGACATGCGGTCCATGCTGCAAAAAGGCGGTCGCGGCAGGGTTCCATAGAGAGAAACCCGAGCAAATCGTGCGGCTACAATCCCGCGTTGCGCGAATAGTGTGTCCACGTTTTCAGGCCCGAGCGACGACAGTTTTGACGGCCGCCAACGCACCGATTGACTGAGCTTCGCACGTGCCGAATTCCGTGTTTCGTTTTGCCACCGTCTCAGGCCAAGGCATCCGCTGGTTCCTGAGGCGCAACTGCTCGATCACCCCGAGCCAGTTGGGTTGGCTCTACGCATCGCTGTGTCTGGTGTCGCTTGGTATCGGTGCCGGCTTCTGGCTGCATGGGGCCCCGATGGTGCTGCCCTTTGCCTGGCTCGAGCTGACGGCGGTCGGGATTGCTTTCCTGCTCTATGCCAGGCACGCGACGGACGGCGAGATGATCGAGCTGCGCTCGGACAGGCTGATCGTCGAGCTGGAGAACGGGGGGCACTACGAGCGTACGGAGTTTTTGCCGCACCAGGTGCGGATCGAGCCGGAGGTCAGCGACCGTTCGCTGATCGAGGTCTCGGGTCAGGGTCGTTCGGTGAAGGTGGGCCGCTATGTGCGGCCCGAGCTTCGTGCGGCGCTGGCGCGGGAGATCCGCATGGCGTTGCGCAATGCCTGACCACTGGAAAATGAAGAAGTGAACACGATGAAGAGCAATTGGTACAAGCCGGCAAATCTGCTCCTGGCGACCGGCGCGGTTTTCTCAGGCGCTGCGCATGCCGTCAACGACCTGGCCGGCGGCCCCACCGTTCGCCAGCTGAACCTGCCGGTCGGCGTCACCAAGATTGCGCAGGAGCAGTACTTCCTGCACAACGCGATGATGATCCTGTGCACGGTCATCTTCATCGCCGTGTTCGCGGTCATGTTCTATTCGATCTGGAAGCACCGCAAGTCGGTGGGCCACAA
>DATILH010000034.1:0-19704 GCA_035476655.1 Variovorax sp. | reverse complement strand
TCCACGCATATCAGCATGATCAACCGTCGCTCACGCACCCGGCTCCGCCGCGTTCCCTATCCGGCATTCGCGAACGATTCTGCAATCCGGCACCCGGAGGGAGCGGCTCGCGCTCTTGACAGGATCAAGCCATATCAGCGGTAGAAAGCCTCGACCTTGCCCTTGAGCTTGATCAGGAGCGGCTTGCCCTTGCGGTCCAGCGTCTTGCCTGCCGGCACCTTGATCCAGCCTTCGCTCAGGCAGTACTCCTCGACGTCGAGCCGCTCCTTGCCGTTGAAGCGGATGCCGATGTCGTGCTCGAAGACGGCCGCCACGTGATGCGGGCTTCTCGGGTCGATGGAGAGATGGTCGGGCAGCGGCGGGCGCTCGGGCGTGATTTCGTCGGTCATGTATCTGAAGCTCGTGAAAGGCGCTATTTTGGCGAAACCCAAGAACAGGAGTCGACGATGGACATCCGCAATCCTTCTCCCGGCCTCTACAACGAAGACCTGGCCCCCGCGCGCGACCGGCGCTGGGGCGCCTTCAGCATCTTCAACGTCTGGACCTCGGACGTGCACAGCCTCTGGGGCTACTACCTGGCCGCCAGCCTGTTCCTGCTGTGCGGCAGCTTCACCAATTTCCTCCTGGCCATCGGCCTGAGTTCGCTGGTGATCTTCGCGCTGATGAACCTGATCGGCTTCGCCGGCGAAAAGACCGGCGTGCCCTACCCGGTGCTGGCCCGCGCCTCCTTCGGCGTGTGGGGCGCCAACCTGGCGGCGCTGGTGCGCGCCATCGTGGCCTGCTTCTGGTACGGGGCGCAGACCGCGGCCGCCTCGGGCGCGGTGGTGGCCCTGCTCATCCGCAACGAGGGCGTGCTGCAGTTCCACCAGACCTCGCATCTGCTCAACCACTCGACACTCGAGGTGATCTGCTACGTGATCATCTGGGCACTGCAACTGCTCATCATCCAGAAGGGCATGGAGACGGTGCGCAAGTTCCAGGACTGGGCTGGCCCGGCCGTGTGGGTGGCGATGCTGGTGCTGGCCATCGGCCTGTGCATCAAGGCCGGTGGCTTCTCGCTCGAACACGGCATCCCGATGGAAGTGTTGCTCGCCAAGACCAAGGACGCGGGCGTGACGCAGCAACCCGGCTCCTTCTGGGCCCTGATGGCCGTGGGCGCGACCTGGATCACCTACTTCGCCGCCCTCTACCTCAACTTCTGCGACTTCTCGCGCTACGCAAAGGATAAGGAGGCGGTGAGGAAAGGCAACATCTGGGGCCTGCCGGTCAACCTGCTCGCCTTCTCGCTGGTGGCGGGCATCACCACCATCGCGGCCTTCAATGTGTATGGCGAAGTGCTGCTGCATCCCGAGCAGATCTCCGCCAAGTTCGACAGCTGGGTGCTGGCGCTGATCGCTGCCCTCACCTTCGCGGTGGCGACGCTGGGCATCAACGTGGTGGCCAATTTCGTTTCGGCCGCCTTCGATATCTCCAACACCTTTCCGCGCCACATCAGCTTCAAGAGGGGCGGCTACATCGCCGCGGCCATCGCGCTGGTGCTCTACCCCTTCGCGCCGTGGGAAGGCGGCGCGGCGAACTTCGTCAACGCCATCGGCGCGACCATGGGGCCTTTGCTGGGTGTGATCCTGGTCGACTACTACCTGGTCGCCAAGGGCCGCATCGACGTGCCGGCGCTCTACCAGGAGCACGGGCCCTATCGCTACGAGGGCGGCTGGAACGTCAATGCCCTCGTCGCCGCCGGCATCGGCAGCGTGTTCTCCACCTTCCTGCCGAACTTCAGCACGCTGCTGCCACCCTGGTGGGGCACCTACGGCTGGTTCTTCGGGGTGGCGATCGCGGGCATCGTGTACTACGTCATGGCGATGGTGCGGCCGACCGGGCCGATGCGGCCGGCCTGAGTACTGGGCTTCGGGAGGTGGTCCATTCGCTTTTCGTGCTGGCTTTAGCTAAAATGGCTAATCTCACAGGAGGCTGCAGAATGCAAGTCAGCGCAACCGAAGCAAAGAACCGGTTCGGCTATTACCTGAGTCAGGCCGAGCGCGAGCCGGTCCGCATCATGAAGAACGATCGTGTTGCCGGCGTGATCGTGTCTGCTGCCCGCTACGAACAGCTCGAGGCCTTGGAGCAGAAACGTTCGGTCAGCCAGCGGCGCCGGGAGTTCGAGGACAAGTACAAGGGCTGGATCGAGCAGCAGAACGATCTCGTGGATCGGATTGGAATCGTTGGCGAGGAATATCGAACCTGGTAGAGCATGGCCCAGTTCGACATCTACCCCAATCCTTCCAAGGCGCAGCGCACCGATATTCCGTGGATCGTTGATATCCAGACGGATCTGCTCTCTGCCCTGCAGACGCGGTTGGTGATTCCGCTGGCGCTGCGCAAGAGCCTCCCAGCCGAAGCCCCGCGCAACCTGTGTCCGCCGGTGTCATGGAACGGAGAGTCGCTGGTGGCGCTGCCTCATCTGGCCGCTGCTTTTCGTACCAAGGACCTTGGTCGCGCCAGCGGCAGCTTGCGCTCGCACGCCAGTGAGTTGGTAGACGCGATCGATGCAGTGATCAGCGGCGTTTGAGCTTCGCGCCAAGCCGCTGCGCGCGTTCCATCAGGGCCCAGGCCATGCCGGCAGGTAGCGCACCGACAGCACGCCCTCGATGCCGGCCAGATCGACGACCAGATCCTCGCCCACTGCGCTGTCCACATCCACCAGCGTGTACGCCATGTCCCCGCGCGACTTGTTCACCATGTTGTGGATGTTGAGGCCGGCGCGGGCCATCGCGGTGGAGATCTGGCCCAGCATGTTCGGCACGTTGGCATTGGCGATCGCCACGCGGTAGGCCGACTCGCGACCCATGCTCACGCTGGGGAAGTTCACCGCGTTGGCGATGTTCCCGTTCTCCAGGAAGTCGCGCAGCTGCTCGGCCACCATCAGCGCGCAGTTCTCTTCCGCTTCGCGCGTGCTGGCGCCCAGGTGCGGCAGGCAGATCACGCGCTCGTTGCGCAGCAGCGCGGGGCTCGGAAAGTCGCACACGTAGGCGCCCAGTTGGCCCGAGTCCAGCGCCACCAGCGCCGCCTCGTCGCTCACCACGCCCTGGCGCGAGAAATTCAGCAGCACCGCGCCGCGCTGCATCAGCCCGATGTTGTCGGCGCTCACCAGGTGGCGGGTACCGTCCATCAGGGGCACATGCAGGCTCACGAACTGGCCGTTGCGCAACACCTCGGCCGTGCTTCCCGCCTTCTTCACCAGCGAGGGCAGGCTCCACGCGGCGTCGACGGTGATCTCCGGGTCGTAGCCCAGCACGTTCATGCCCAGCTTGATGGCGGCGTCGGCCACCAGGCAGCCAACCTTGCCCAGGCCGACGATGCCCAGGGTCTGGCCCGCCAGTTCGAAGCCGGCAAATGCGCCCTTGCCCTGCTCCACCGCCTTGTCCAGTTCGCCGCGCGCCTCATGCAACTCGTCGACGAAGCGCAGCGCGCCCGACAGGTTGCGCGCCGCCATCAGCATGCCGGCCAGAACCAGTTCCTTGACCGCGTTGGCGTTGGCACCTGGCGTGTTGAACACGGGAATGCCGCGCGCACTCATGGCCGCCACCGGGATGTTGTTGGTTCCGGCGCCGGCGCGGCCGATGGCGCGCACGCTGGGCGGAATGTCCATGCCGTGCATGTCGGCCGAGCGCACCAGCACCGCATCGGGCGCCGCCGGCTCCCTGCCGCTCACATATCGCTCGGCCGGAAGACGCGCCAGGCCCTTGGCCGAGATCTCGTTGAGCACGAGGATGCGCAGGCGCCCATCCTCAACCATGGCGTGCCTCGAAGTCCTTCATGTAGTCGACCAGCGCGGCCACGCCTTCCAGCGGCATCGCGTTGTAGATCGATGCGCGCATGCCGCCGACCGAGCGGTGGCCCTTGAGCTGCACCAGTCCGCGCTCGTCGGCACCCTTGAGGAAGGTGTCGTCCAAGGAGGGGTCGCGCAGCTTGAAGGGCACGTTCATCAGCGAACGGTCCGCCGGCGCCACCGGGTTGAAGAAAAAGTGCGTGGTCTCCAGGTGCTTGTAGAGCAGCGCCGCCTTCTCGCGGTTGCGCGCCTCGATCGCCGCCAGGCCGCCCTGCGCCTTCATCCAGCCGAGCACCAGGCCGACGATGTAGATGGCGTAGGTCGGCGGGGTGTTGAACATCGAGTCGCTGTCCGCCTGGATCTTGTAGTCGAAGGCCGCGGGCGTGATCGGCAGCGCCTGGCCGATCAGGTCGTCGCGCACGATCACGATGGTGACGCCGGCCGGCCCCACGTTCTTCTGCGCGCCGGCGTAGATGAGGCCAAAGCGGCGCACGTCCACCGGGCGCGACATGAAGTCGCTCGACATGTCGGCCACCAGCGGCACCTTGCCGGTGTCGGGCGTGAAGTGATACTGCACGCCGCCGATGGTTTCGTTGGAGCAGATGTGCACATAGGCGGCGCTCGGGTCGAGCTGCCAGCTCTCGCGCGCCGGCACATGGGTATAGCCGCCGGCCGCGCTGCTGGCCGCGATGTTCACCTGGGCGTACTTCTTCGCCTCCTTGATCGTCTTGAGCGACCATTCGCCGCTGTCCACGAAGTCGATGCTGGCGTGGCCGCGCAGCAGGTTCATCGGCACGATGGCGTTCTGCCCGATGGCGCCGCCCTGCAGGAACAGCACCTTGTAGCCGGAGGGCACAGCCAGCAATTCGCGCAGCAGCTTCTCCGCCTCGGCATGGATGGCGATGAACTCCTTGCCGCGGTGGCTCATCTCCATCACCGACATGCCGCTGCCATGCCAGTCGAGCATTTCCTCGGCGGCCTGCCGCAACACGGATTCGGGCAGCGTCGCCGGCCCGGGGCTGAAGTTGAAGACTCGTCTTGCCATCAATGCACCTCCAAACAGGAGCGCATTGGGCAGGACGTCGGGACAAATTGCAACGGCGGCCGAGCGTTGACGCGTTTGAGAACTAAAGTCATACTCAAAACCCGCGTGTCACCGAGGGGAGTCTGCCCATGTGTTCTCTCATGCAAGGCCTGCATTGGACTGCGCGCCCGGCGCTGGCAGTGGCCTTGCTCTGCCTGGCGCCGCTGGTGCAGGCGGGCGACGATTCGCAGCGTCTTTCGACCATGAGCGAGAGCGAGCTGGAAGCCGGCATGAGGAGCGGCGTGCAGGTGGTGCTGCAGCGTGTACCGATCCAGATGGAAGACCAGTCGATACTGGTCGGCGCGGAGTACGAGCCGAACACCCGCGTCGCCACCTACCACTACGTGCAGCCGCGCGCGGTCGACCCACAGGCCCTGCGCATCCAGCTGACGGCCAAGAACTGCGCCACGCCCAACACCCGCGCCATGTTGAGCCGCGGCATCAGCTTCAGGCATCTCTATACCGCCGGCAAGCGCCTGTACGACGTCACCGTCACGAGCAACGACTGCGGCAACGCCCGAAGCTAAGCTCCAATCGCCGCGGCCCAGCGCTCGGCCATCGCGGGCGAACTGAAGCAGGTCGTGTCGTGCGTGGCTGTGCACACCGCGCGCTCCAGGAGCTGGATGTCGGCTTCGTGCTGGCGCGCCACATGCGGGTCTTCGAAGAAAATCGCCTTGTGGCAGCGCCGATCCAGCACCAGTTCCGCGATCTGGGCATCGCCGCCCATGGGGCCGCTCTGGTAGCGCGTGACCCAGGGCTTGTCGGCCGGCCAGCCGCGCGACCAGGCCAACTCGTTAAGGAGGCCCCCGGTGGTGCCGGTGCCCACGCGCGCCGCAAAGCGCGACAGCAACTCGAAGTGCGTGGCCGCAAATTCCAGCATGCGCGGCTTCAAGGCGTCGTGCGCGATCAGGGCTACCGTCTGGCCGGGCAATGCCCGCGCCAGCGCGGCTGCGTCGCCCACGCCCGCATGCACGCATTCGACGGCTATCCATTCGGCGGCACCCGCCGCCGTCGAGATGAAGGGCTTGCCATGGATCACGCACTGCCGCTTGAGCGCCAGCGTCTCCGGATACAGCGAGGAAGGATCGACCGGGTCCATCAAGTAGATGACACCGTCGAGTTCATGCTCGGGCGCAAGTCCGCCGGCAATGCACGAGGCGAGACGCATGACGCCGCCCTCCACGCCGGTCGGCAGGCGCACCAGCGGCGCATGGCCGGCCAGCAGCTTGTGGCGCGCCAGCGCGTCGTAGGTGCCGCCGACGGCATGCAGGCCCAGGCCGAGGGCGCGGATGCCGGCCTCGCAACTGCGGGCCCAGCCGGCCAACGCACCGCCAGGGCCCTGGCGGTGCGCGCGGTGGGCGACCAGGCCGAAGCGCATGCTCGTCATCAGGCTGCGTCAGTGTGCGGCGGCTCGTTCCAGGTCGCCGGATTGGCGGCCTTGGGTTCGCTCCACAGGCAAGGGCCGCACATGCTGGCCGTGTAGACGATCCTGCCGTCGCGCGTGCCGCTGACCACCGGCGTCGCGCCGCACACTTCGCACTGGTGCATGTAGTCGGGCTCGTAGCGGTCGATGGAGGTGATGGGATCCATATTCACTGTTCCGTTGTAAATGTTCACAGACTGTGCGCGATAGCGCGGGCCGTCCGTGAATTCTTCCATTGATCAGATGAAAGCGCGAAGACCAGCCGCCCACATCGATGATGAATTGAAACTATATTCAGTGAGGAAGCCAGCATAGGCGATGGACTACTTAAGTTCGCAAGAAGTGGACCTGACAACAGTGAATGAGCGCCGTCTTGCCCCGCATTGAATGACATCCGGCAATCTCAAGATCACAGGCCCCGCGTCGGCACCCTACGCGCTGGGACAGCCGATGTACGTTTACGACCAGGCCCTGCTTCTCGGGAGCCTCGATCCGGTGCCGGTGCGCAAGAGCGGCACCGAGATCCACGTCGAGGCCTTCAAGCCGTCGCGCGCGGTGCGCGAGGAGCGCCGCCACGTGGGGCGCCTGATCTTTCTCGAGATCTGCGCCTTCGTCAGCGACAACTTTCCCCAGATCCAGGCCATCAGCTTCAACTTCTCGCGCCAGGTCGACGTGCTGGGCGTGGGCGAGCAGCAGGCGGCGGCACGTTCCGAGACCATGTCGCGCATCGGCGCCCTTGACGTGCGCATCACGCCAAAGGCGAATGCGCATCCGGGGCATTTCGTGGTGTCGGGCATCTGGGCCTATAGCGAGCGCAACTACGCCGCCTTGAAATCAGTGCTCGAGGAAGAGCGCGCGCTCTACCGCTCCTCGCCCATCGGCTCGCGCCGGCGCGAGCGCGGCGGCGTGGTGGCGCGGCTACGCCACCTGGTCTCGCGTCGCGCCTGAAGGCTGCGGCTGCCCCATGCAGCTCTTTTCCGACCCCGAAACCATCGAACTGGCTCCCGGCGCCATGCTGCTGCGCGGCGTCGCGCTGAGCCACGAAGCGGCCCTGCTGGCCGAGTTGCAGCAGGTGCTGGCGCAGGCGCCGCCGCGCCACATGGTGACGCCGGGCGGCCTGGCGATGTCGGTGGCGATGAGCAATTGCGGCGCCCTGGGCTGGGTCAGCGACCGGTCGGGCTATCGTTACCAGGCCAACGATCCGATGAGCGGCCTCCCCTGGCCCGCCCTGCCCGCAACTTTCGCGGCACTGGCCAGGCAGGCCGCCGCGCGGGCCGGCTTTCAGGGATTCGAAGCCGATGCCTGCCTGCTGAGCATCTATGAGCCCGGCGCCCGCCTGAGCCTGCACCAGGACAAGGACGAGCGGCAGGTGGCGGCGCATCCCATCGTCTCGGTTTCGCTGGGCTTGCCTGCGACGTTCCAGCTGGGCGGGCTGGCGCGCGGCGATGCCCGCGTCAACGTGCCGCTGGCGCATGGCGATGCGGTGGTCTGGGGCGGCCCGGCGCGCCTGCGCTACCACGGCGTGGCGCCGCTGAAGGACGGCGAGCATCCCCTGCTCGGCTGCCGGCGCATCAACCTGAGCTTTCGCCAGGCGGGCTGACAGCGCGCGTGGGCGCATCGTTCGGGTGCGCACCAATTCCGACGACACCGCACCAATGCTGCGCGTCAGGCACCAATATTGCTTGCGTTGATCGGATGGCGTCGCTTGCGATGCCAGAACGCACCATTCAAGAGCAACTACTTCGCACCAAAAAACATGGACGCACTAACTCAGGGCACCAACGCCCTGTTCATCCTCCTGGGGGCCATCATGGTCCTGGCCATGCACGCCGGCTTCGCCTTTCTGGAGCTGGGCACGGTTCGCAAGAAGAGCCAGGTCAACGCGCTGGTCAAGATCCTGGTCGACTTCTCGGTTTCCACCGTCGTGTACTTCGCGGTGGGCTACGGCGTGGCCTATGGCACCCACTTCTTCGTCGGGGCCGAGACGCTGGCCAGGCAGAACGGCTATGAGCTGGTGAAGTTCTTCTTCCTGCTGACCTTCGCCGCCGCCATCCCGGCCATCATCTCGGGCGGCATCGCCGAGCGCGCCAAGTTCTGGCCGCAACTGATCGCCACCGCGGTGATCGTCGGCTTCGTCTACCCGCTGTATGAGGGCATCGCGTGGAACAAGGCCTTCGGCATCCAGGCCTGGATCGCCTCGGTCACCGGCAGCGAGTTCCACGACTTCGCAGGCTCGGTGGTGGTGCATGCCATGGGCGGCTGGTTGGGGCTGGTGGCGGTGCTGCTGCTGGGCGCGCGGCACAACCGCTACCGCCGCGACGGCTCGCTCAGCGCCCATCCGCCCTCGAGCATTCCCTTCCTGGCGCTGGGCGCCTGGGTGCTGTGCGTGGGCTGGTTCGGCTTCAACGTGATGAGCGCGCAGACCATCGACAAGATCTCCGGCCTGGTGGCCGTGAACTCGCTGATGGCGATGGTTGGCGGCACCCTGGCCGCACTGGCCCTGGGCAAGAACGACCCGGGCTTCGTGCACAACGGCCCGCTGGCAGGCCTGGTGGCGGTCTGCGCCGGCTCCGACCTGATGCACCCGATCGGCGCGCTGGTGGTGGGCGCGGCGGCCGGCGCCATCTTCGTCTGGATGTTCACCTTGACGCAGAACAAGTGGAAGATCGACGACGTGCTGGGTGTCTGGCCGCTGCACGGCCTGTGCGGCACCTGGGGCGGCATCGCGGCCGGCATCTTCGGCCAGCAGGCGCTGGGCGGCCTGGGCGGTGTGAGCTTCACGGCGCAGCTGATCGGCGTGGCGATCGGCGTGTTGTGGGCGCTGGTCGCCGGCGTTGCCGTCTATGGCGTGCTGAAGGCGACGATGGGCCTGCGCCTCTCGCACGAAGAGGAATACCAGGGCGCCGACCTGTCGATCCATCACATCACGGCCACGCCGGAGCGCGAGCCGAACTGGTAAAGACATCTGCGTTGCCCGGGTTGGGCAGGCGTCGCTAAGGTATCGCCTTTGCCCATGGACTTGCCCAACTTGACGCGATCGCAGTTGCTGCGCTGGGCCCTGGCCGCATGGGCTGCAGCGGCTCTGCCGCAGAGCGCCGTCGGGCAGCCGCGAAGCATGAACAGCCGCCCCATTCCCGCGACAAAAGAGGCGCTACCGGTCATCGGCTGCGGCACCTGGATCGGCTTCAACCATGCGCCTGGCAGCCCCGAGTACGCCCGCCTGCCCGGCGTGCTGGCTGCGCTGTTCGAGGCCGGCGGGCGGGTGATCGACAGTTCGCCCATGTACGGCCGCTCCGAACAGAACACCGGCGATCTGCTGACGAGCGCCGGCACGCAAGCCCGCGCCTTCCTGGCCACCAAGGTCTGGACCCAGGGCCGCCAGGCCGGCCTCGCGCAGATGGAGCAATCCTTCGTGCGCCTGAAGACGCAGCGCATCGACCTGATGCAGGTGCACAACCTGGCCGACTGGCGCACGCACCTGCCCACCCTGCGCGACTGGAAGGCCAAGGGCCGCATCCGCTACATCGGCATCACCCACTACACCGCCTCGGCCTACGAGGACGTGGAGGCGGTGCTGCGCGCGCAGCAGCTGGACTTCCTGCAGATCAACTACTCGCTGGATGCACGCGAGGCCGAGCAGCGCCTGCTGCCGCTGGCGGCCGAACGCGGCGTGGCGGTCATCGTCAACATGCCCTTCGGCGGCGGCGGGCTGCTGCGCCGTCTGCAGGACAAGCCGCTGCCGGACTGGGCAGCCGAGATCGGCTGCAGCAGCTGGGCGCAGCTGCTCCTGAAGTTCGTGCTGGGCCATCCGGCCGCAACCTGCGCCATTCCCGGCACCAGCCGGCCTGAGCACATGGCCGACAACGCAAAAGCCGGCATGGGCCCATTGCCCGATGCCAGCTTCTGGCGCAAGCACGCGCCAACGATTGCGCTCTAGCGGCTGGAATCAGGCCGGCAGCGCGCGCTGCAGCAGTGCCTCGACATCGATGCCGCGGGTGTCCACGGCGCCGACGATGCGGCCCCATTGCCCGTCGAGCCGGGTGGCGATGAAGGCATCGGCCACCAGGGCCGGCGCATGCCGGCGCAGCAGGCAGGCCTGGGCCAGCAGCACCAGGCGCTGGGCAAAGCGGCGGCCCAGGGCTTCGAGCTGGTCGGGGGGCGTGGCCATCATCTCGCGCAGCGCCTGCACTTCGGCCGCGAGGCGAGGTTCGCCGGCAGCGACTTCGGCCAACTCGCCGATCAGCGCGAACAGCGCATCGGGCTCGCGGCCGATGGCGCGCATCACGTCCAGGCACATCACGTTGCCCGAGCCTTCCCAAATCGAGTTGACCGGCATTTCGCGGAACAGGCGGGCCATGATGCCGTTGTCCACATAGCCGTTGCCGCCGAACACTTCCATCATCTCGCCGCCGATCTCGACGGCGCGCTTGCAGACCCAGAACTTGGCGGCCGGCGTCATCACACGCATCCAGGCGCGTTCGACGGCCGAGGCCTGGCCGTTCAGGCTGTTCTCGTAGGCCTGGGCCAGGCGCATCATCAGCGCCACGTTGCCCTCGCTCTCCAGCGCCACGTCGGCGAGCACCGCGCGCATCAGCGGCTGCTCGGCGAGCTTGCGGCCGAAGGCCTTGCGCTGGCGGGTGTAGGCGATGGCCTGCACCAGCGCCTGGCGCACCATGCCGGCCGAGCCGACCACGCAGTTCAGGCGGGTGAAGGTGGCCATCTCGATGATGGTGGGAATGCCGCGGCCTTCCTCGCCCATCAGGATGCCGTAGGCGTCCTGGAACTCGACCTCGCTGCTGGCGTTGCTCTTGTTGCCCACCTTCTGCTTGAGGCGCTGCACCCGCACCTCGTTCTTGCGGCCGTCGGGGCGCCAGCGCGGCACCCAGAAGCAACTCGGGCCGCCGTCGGGCGTCTTGGCCACCACCAGGTGGGCGTCGCACATGGGGGCGGAGAAGAACCACTTGTGGCCGCGGATCGAATATTCGGCACCGCGACCGCCGGCGCCCACCGGCGTGGCGGTGGTGGTGTTGGCACGCACGTCGGAGCCGCCCTGCTTCTCGGTCATGCCCATGCCGACCCAGATCGACTTCTTCTGCTCCAGCGGGATGTCGCGCGGGTCGTACCCGGTGGACATCAACTTGTCCTTGAGCTGCGCCCACAGGGCCGGCTCCTTCTGCACCACCGGAATGGCAGCCTGAGTCATGGTGGCCGGGCACAGCACGCCGGCCTCGACCTGCGTGTGCAGGTAGAAGGCGGCCGCCCAGGCGCTCCAGCGGCCGCGCTGCTCGTCATCGAAAGGCAGCGAGATGAAGCCGGCGTTGCGGTACATGGCCATCAGCTCATGCCAGGCCGGATGGAAGTCGACCCGGTCGATGCGGCGGCCGCGCCTGTCGTGGGTCTGCAATTCGGGCGTGTGCTCGTTGGCGACCTGGCCCAGTTCGAAAGTGGCGGCGCTGCCGAGCTTCTCGCAGTAGTGCTGCAGGCGCGGGGCGAAGCCTTGGGCGCCGGCCTGGGCCAGTGCTTCGCGCAGCGGCGTGTCGGTGGCGTAGAGGTTGTAGTCGGACAGTTCGTCGAACTGGTTGCTGATCTCGTGCGTGTCGAAGCTCATGTCTCGCTCCCTCTCGGGTGGTGTTCGCTGAACCCAAAGTCTAGGGAAATCGACGATTTCGGGTGTTCGGATTTGCGCTGCGGCTCGCGGCGCTGGAGGGCACGCCCTCGGCCGGGCGCTGGCGGACACAAGGTTCAGGTTTTGGCGACGCCCGAAACAGCAATTGCCGAATGTCAACAAGTTCGGTTACAAACACGCGACCGAGCAATAGACACAGCCCAAGGGGGATGAGCATGTTGAACTGGCCTGCGCGCAACCAACTTCGCAAGCGATTGCGCGTGGGGTGGAGCCTGATGCTGTCGGCCCCGGCCGCAGCGCCGGCCCTGGCGGCCGAGGAAGGCGGCAGCAGCTTCGTCGACACCGCGGCCGACGTGATATCCGTCCTGGTGCTCATCGTCGTGCCCGTCGTCGTCATCGTGCTCTTCTGGATGGTGCATGTGCTGCCCGAGAAGATCGCCCACAAGCGGCATCACCCGCAGCGCGACGCCATCACGACCCTGTGCCTGCTCTCGCTGGTGTTCGGCGGCCTGTTGTGGCCGCTGGCCTGGCTCTGGGCCTACACCAAGCCGATCGGCTACCGCAGCGCCTACGGCACCGACAAGCACGAGGACTACTACGACGAGATGGCTGAGAAGCACCGCGACGGCTCCCTGCTGCGCGAGGACCTGGTGCACCTGCGCGAGGACCTGGACGCGATGGAGGCCAAGGGCGCCCTGCCCCCGCGCCTGCGCGCCCTGAAGGAAGAACTGGTGCGCCTGCGCCAGGAAGAACAGGCGCTGCAAGCACAGAACGCGCAGAAAGGCAGCGCCTAAATGGACATCCTGATCCTGGGGATCTACTCCTTCTTCGTCTGGCTGATCTTCATCAAGCTCAAGTGGCTGCCGTGGAACATCACCAGCCAGGTCATCGTCGTCATCATCCCGATCGTCGGGATGGCGATCCTGATCCTGTCGCTCAACGTGTTTGCCCCGTCGTCCTCCGATGTGCGCGTCTACAAGTACACCGTGCCCATCGTCTCGCAGGTCCGGGGCCGGGTGATCGAGGTGGGGGTGGAAGAAGGCAACCGGCTGGTGAAGAGGGGCGATGTGCTGTTCAAGATCGACCCCACGCCTTATCAACTCGACGTCAACGTGCTGGAAGCGCAACTGGCCAACGCGATCGGCGGCCAGCGCGAACAGGAAGAGGCGCTCAAGGGCGCCCGCGGCAAGGTCGCCGAGGCGCGCGGCGCAATGCAGCAGGCCAACAGCAACGTCAGCGCGGCCACTGCCAACTTTGAACTGGCGCGCAAGCGCGTGCAGCAGTACCGCGAACTGGTGCGCACCGGCGCGGGCAGCAAGTTCGACCTGGAAAAGGCCGAGACCGACATGCGCTCCACGCAAGGCGCACTCGACGCTGCCCGCAGCCAGCAGGCGCAGGCACGCGGTGCCGAGACGCAGGCGATGGCGTCCGAGCAGCAGGTGGTGCAGCGCCTGGGCGCCAAGTCCAACGGCGAATACGCGCAGGTGGCCCAGATCCGCGCGCAGCTGGAAAACGCCAGGTGGCAGCTGGCGGAGACCACCACCCGCTCGCCTTGCGACTGCTATGTGGTCAACCTCCAGTTGCGGCCAGGCGGCTTCGTGGCCGGCTTGCCGCTCAATCCGGTGATGACGCTGGTCGAAGCCCAAGGCCAGATCGTGGCCCTGTTCGCGCAGAACGAGCTGCACCAGGTCGAGCCGGGCAATGAGGCCGAGTTCTCGATCAACACCCTGCCCGGCAAGGTCATCAAGGGCAAGGTCGACTCGATCATCTGGGCCCAGGGCGCGGGCCAGCTGACGCCGTCGGGCATCATCCCGCCCTCGGGCGCGGTGGCGCCGCCGCCCGGGCGCTTTGCCGTCAAGTTCAACGTCGCCGAGCGCGACCGCGAGCTGTTCCTGGCGGCAGGCGCCACCGGCGATGCCGCGATCTACACCGACCGTGGGCACCACATCCACATCCTGCGCAAGGTGCTGATCCGCGTCAGCGCCTGGATGAACTACCTGGTGTTGAAGCTTCACTGATGGACAAGCACCGCACGCTCCTGCCGGCCGTCGCCGTCCTGGCGGCACTCGCCGGCTGCGCCCTGCCCTCGCCTCCCAAGGGCGACGAGCTGGCGGCCCAGTCCGCGCCCAACCTGAAGCCACCGCCGCAGTGGGGCGCCCAGGGCGCCGAAGCCGGTGAGGTGGCCGACCAGTGGCTGACCAGCTTCCGGGACCCGCAGCTCGACGCGCTGGTCAAGGAGGCGCTGGACTACAACTTCGACCTGCGGGTGGCAGCCTCGCGGGTGGAACAGGCAGCGGCCACGCAAAAAGTGGCGGGTGGCCTGCTCTATCCGCAGGTGAGCCTGCTGGCGCGCGGCGGCGGCAAGATGAGCGGCGACGCCAGTGGCCTGCAGGGCGTGGGCATCTTCGTCAACTGGGAGCTCGACCTGTGGGGACGGGTGCGTGCCGGCGCCGCAGCGGCGGATTCGCAGTACGCCTCGGTCGCGCTGGACACCGAGTACGCGCGCCAATCGATCGCCGCCCAGGTCGCCAAGGGCTGGTTCCTCGCCACCGAGGCGCGCTTGCAGAAGCGGCTGGCCGACGAGACCGTGGCGGCCTCGACCCGCATGGTCGGCCTGACGCAAGACCGCCTGCGCGTGGGTGTCGGCGACGAGTACGACATGGCGCTGGCGCAGTCCAACCTGAGCACGTTGAAGGACATCCAGCAGAACCTGGACCAGTCCTTGCAGCAGGCGCTGCGCTCGCTGGAGATCCTGGCCGGGCGCTACCCCGGCGCCCAGCTGCCCGTGCCTACGGCGCTGGGCGCCACGCCGGCGCCGATTCCGGCCGGCCTGCCCTCCACCCTGCTCGAGAGGCGCCCCGACGTGGTGGCCGCCGAGCGGCGCGTGGCGGCCGCCCTGTACCGCACCGCGCAGGCCAAGGCCGCGCGGCTGCCGGTCATCTCGCTGACCGGCACCGTGACCAGCATCTCCAGCGAACTGTTCGTGCTGAAGGAGCGCGACAACCCGACCTGGAGCGCCGGCGCCTCGCTGCTGGCACCGATCTTCCTGGGCGGGCAACTGCAGGGCCAGGTGGAACTGCGCACCGCGGAAGAGAAGCAGGCGCTGGCCGAATACGGCCGCACCGGCGCCCGCGCCTTCGCCGAGGTGGAGAACTCGCTCTCAGCCGTTTTTGCCCTCGATGCGCGCGAGCTGATCCTGCGCCAGGGCGTGCTGGAGAACGAGCGCGCGGTGTCGCTGGCCGACACCCGCTTCAAGGTCGGCTCGACCGACATGCGCGCCCTGCTGCAGCAGAACCTGGCGCTCTACGGCGTGCAGTCCACCCTGCTGCGGGTGCAGAGCGAGCGCCTGGTGCAGCGGGTGAACCTGTACCTGGCGCTGGGCGGCAACTTCGGCGAGCGCGCTGCCGTCGCCCAGGCCGGCGCCAACGACGCCGCGCCGCGCTGAGCGCTTCCACGAGCAGCCTCCCCTCGCGCCTTCTCTAGGCAATCCACGCGTCTGCCCACAGGCATGGGCGCCGCGGGTTGAGGCTTTCCCACCCCCCCGCCCCCTCCAACAAGGAGGGGCTTGCGCAGCGGGGTGAAACAGACAATTTCGGCCATCCCCCGACCGCCTGCGCCCGGGGGTTTCTCGCCCACAAACCAACCTGCAAACTCACGTGCACCACTCCGAAAAACGCAAGACGGGATCCGTTGAAGCCCGCTCGATCTTCAAAATTGCGGCAACGACGGCTGCGGTCCTCCTGGTCCTCGCCCCCGCCGGCGCGCAGGCCTTCGAGTTCGACACCGGCAACCCCGATGTCACGATCCGCTGGGACAACACGCTGCGCTACAACTATGCGAACCGCCTCGAGAGCCGTGATTCCAAGATCGGCAACTCGCCGATCGCGGACGAAGGCACCTACAGCTTCGACCGCCACGACACGGTGGCCAACCGCCTGGATGTGCTGACCGAACTGGACGTGACCTACCAGAAGCGCTTCGGCGCCCGGGTGAGCGCCGCCGGCTGGTACGACGGCGCCTATGGCAGCCAGAGCCAGACCAACCCGTCGCCGCCGCTGAACGCGATCCCCAGCTACATCAACAAGACGTACAGCAACTACACCGACCGCTTCTATCACGGCCCCTCGGGCGAAGTGCTGGACGCCTTCATCTTCGGCGGCGTTGACCTGGGCAACGTGCCGGTCAACGCCAAGCTGGGTCGCCATTCGCTGTACTGGGGCGAGTCGCTGTTCCTGGGCGGCAACCTGCACAGCGTGGCCTATGCCCAGAACCCGCTTGACCTGCAAAAGGGCTTCGCCACGCCGGGCGTGGAAGCCAAGGAACTGTTCCGCCCGCTCAACCAGGTGTCGGCGCAGGCCCAGGTGACCGATACCGTGTCGGTGGCGGCGCAGTACATGCTCGAGTGGGATTCCTTCCGCTATCCGGAAGGCGGCACCTACCTGGGCCCGGTGGACTTCGCCTTCAACGGCCCGGACCGCCAGTTCCTCTCGCCCGCGCTCGGCTTCGCTGCGCGCGGCAACCCGGCCGAGCCCAAGCAGCGCGGCGAAGGTGGCGTCTCGACACGCTGGAGCCCGGAGTGGCTCGACGGCACGGTGGGCTTCTACTACCGCAACATGGCCGACAAGCTGCCGCAGACCTTCCTCACGCAGGTGGGTCGCAATACCAGCCGCTATAACCTGATCTATGCCGACGACATCGACATCTACGGTGTGAGCCTGGCCAAGAACATCGGCGGCATCAGCGTCGGCAGCGAACTCTCGTACCGCCACAACACGCCGCTCAACAGCACGGTGCTGGGCATCGCGCCCGGCCTGCCGGCGCAAGGCGACACCAAGGGCCCGCGCGGCAACACTTACCACGGCCTGGTCAACGCGGTGGGCCTGATCCCGAAGACGCCCCTGTTCGACTCCGCGGCCTGGGCGGCGGAGCTGGTGTGGTCGAGCTGGGACAAGGTCACGAGCGGCCAGAACCTGTTCTTCGCGGAAGGCTTCGCGGCCTGTGCCGGCAGGAACAAGTGGGACGGCTGCACCACAAAGAACTACTTCGGCATGGGCCTGTCCTTCACGCCGACCTGGTTCCAGGTATTCCCCGGTGTCGACCTGTCGATGCCTCTCAGCTATGCCATCGGCCTCAAGGGGAACGCCCCGACCATCTTCGGCGGCAACCAGGGCAATGGCAACTACAGCGTCGGCCTCGGTGTCGACGTGCAGCAGAAGTACCGCTTCGACCTGAAATACATCGACTACCTCGGCCACTACAAGGACAACGGCCAGGCGGTCACCGCCCAGAACGGATTCACCACGCTCCTCAAGGATCGTGGCTTCCTGAGCCTGACCTTCAAGACCACTTTCTAAGAGACAAGCCATCATGAAAATGACCCACAGCCTGCTCGCCGGCGCCGCCCTGGCCTGCGCGAGCCTGGCCGCCCACGCGGCCGTCACCGCCGACGAAGCCAAGACGCTCGGCACCACGCTCACCCCCGTCGGCGCCGAGAAGGCCGCCAACAAGGACGGCACCATCCCCGCCTACAACGGCGGCCTGAAGGCCGGCCCGGCTGGCTACAAGGCCGGCGACGGCATCCGTCCCGATCCCTTCGCCGGCGAGAAGCCGCGCCTGGTGATCGATGCCAAGAACATGGGCGAGCATGCTGACAAGCTGACCGAAGGCGCCAAGGAACTGCTGAAGAAGTACCCGAGCTTCCGCGTCGACGTCTACCCCACGCACCGCACCGTTGCCTTCCCGAAGTTCGTCACCGACAACACGGCCGCTGGCGCGACGAAGGTCAAGACCGGCAACGAAGGCCGCTCGATCGAGGGCGCGCACGCCGGCTTCCCCTTCCCGATCCCCAAGAATGGCTATGAAGCCATGTGGAACCACCTGCTGCGCTTCAACGGCACGAGCTACGAAGCCAAGTACCGCAACCTGAACGTGGACGCGAGCGGCCGCCCGGCCCTGGCCACCGAAGGCATGAGCACGCAGGAATTCCCCTTCTGGGACACCGCCAAGCCCGATGCCGACACCTACTGGCGCATCAAGCTGACCTACACCGGCCCGGCCCGCCGCGCCGGCGAAGCCCTCTTGATCGTCGACCCGCTGGACGTCGGCCAGAAGGAGCGCCGCGCCTGGACCTACCTGCCCGGCCAACGCCGCGTGAAGGTTGCGCCCGACCTGTCGTACGACACGCCCAACCCCGGCACCGCCGGCGCCACCACCTTCGACGACACCTTCATCTTCAACGGTGCGATGGACCGCTTCGACTTCAAGTTGGTCGGCAAGAAGGAGATGTACGTCCCCTACAACGCCTATGGCGCGGTTTACCAGTCCAAGCAGGACGACCTGCTCAAGCCCAACCACCTGAACCCGGACCTGGTTCGCTGGGAACTGCACCGCGTGTGGGTTGTCGAAGCGCAACTGCGCGACGGCAAGCGCCACGTCTACGGCAAGCGCACCTTCTACCTGGACGAAGACTCGTGGGCGGCCCTGGCCTCCGACAACTATGACGCCCGCGGCCAGCTCTACCGCGCCGGCTTCGCCTACATGGCCCCCAGCTACGACCTGCCGGCACCGTACACCGACATGTTCGGCCACTACGACTTCGTCTCGCGCGTCTACTCGCTGACGGGCTACATCGCCGAGACCGGCGGCCTGCGTCACACCAAGCCGCTGTCGGATCGCGAGTGGACCGCTGACGCCCTGGCTGGCGCCGGCATCCGCTGACACGGGATCGCATCATGACGACCAAGGGAGCTGCCAGGCACGGCCGCGTACTCGCCTTGCTGCTGGCCGCTGGGGCCACCGCATGGGCGGCGCAGGCCGCCGGCGACAACAAGGGCTGGCGCGACGTGCTGGACACGCCCGCCGTCCAGAGCCCGCTCGCCTCGCGTGCGCTGCTCAACGGCATCGCCCGCGCCGGCAGCCAGCGCCTGGTGGCGGTGGGCCAGCGCGGCCACATCGTGTATTCCGACGATGCGGGGCAGCGCTGGCTGCAGGCCGAGGTGCCGGTCAGTTCCGATTTGGTAGCCGTCAGCTTTCCCGATGCGAGCAACGGCTGGGCCGTCGGCCATGACGGCGCCGTGCTGCGCAGCACCGACGGCGGCAAGCGCTGGACGGTGCAGCTCGACGGCCTGAAGCTGGGCGAAAAGATGCTCGCCTACTACCAGCGCGAAGCGCAGGCCATCGCGGCCGGCGACGCCAAGCGCGCCGAGCAACTCATCGAGGACGCCCGCCGCTTTCAGGCGCAGGGCGCCGAGAACCCCTTCCTCGACGTCTGGTTTCGTGACGCCTCCAACGGCTATGTGGTCGGTGCCTTCGGCCTGATCCTGGAAACCAGGGACGGCGGCGCCAACTGGCAGCCGCTCATGCATGTCACGGACAACGCCAAGAGCCTGCACCTGTACACGGTGCGCGGCTTCGGCCCCGATCTCTACATCGCCGGCGAGCAGGGCCTGATGCTCAAGCTCGCCCAGGGCGACACGCGCTTTCGCGCACAGGAGCTGCCGTACAAGGGCACCCTGTTCGGCATCACCGGCAACGCGCAATCGCTGATCACCTACGGCCTGCGCGGCACCGTGCTGCGCAGCACCGACGGCGGCCGCAACTGGCTGCCCACGCCTACGGGCCTGCAGGTGGGCCTGACGGCCGGCATCCGGCAGGACGACGGGCGCATCGTCCTCGTGAGCCAGGCGGGCCACGTGCTCGTCAGCGCCGACGAAGGCGCCAACTTCAAGGTCGCCAAGACCGAA
>DATILH010000033.1:0-4201 GCA_035476655.1 Variovorax sp. | reverse complement strand
GATCGCGCGCCAACGCGAACAGCGACTGGGCGCGCCGTTCGCGGCTGGTCGAGATTTTTGCCTGGAAGCGCAGCCCCGCGGTGAGCTGGCCGGTGATCAGGCCCACTCCCAGCATGACGCCGAAGGTCAGCAGGTACTGCGCGTCGCCCACGGCAAACGAAAGCCGCGGTTCCACGAAGAAGAAATCGAAAGCAGCGACGTTCAGTATCGCCGCGAGCGCTGCCGGGCCACGCCCGAACCGGATGGCCACCAGCACCACGCCCAGCAGGAACACCATGACGATGTTGGCGAGCGCGAAGTAGGGATGCAAGGGCGCCGCCAGCAGCGTGATGGCGACGCTGGCTGCGGCGGCCCAGGCATAGCGTTGCCAGTTGCCGCTAGCACCGGCGTCGGCCTGGTCGTCGGTAGCGGGGCGCGCTATCTGTCCCAGGCGCCGCGAACTGTCCGCGTGGCCGACTTCCAGGACGTTCAGGGCTGGCGCCAGCGTGGCGAGCCGCCGGGTCTGGGTTGGGTGCAGCCAGCGCATCAGGCGGGCGTGTGGGCGCCCGACCACCAGGGTGGCGCAGTTCAAGACCAGGGCCTGGGCGACCAGTTCGTGGGCCACGTCGTTGCCCGCCAGCACCGCCGTTTCAGCCCCCAGCTCGCCGGCGAGCTTGAGCACCGCCAGGATGCGGTCGCGCACCTCGCGGTCCAGGCGCTGCAGGCGCGGCGTCTCCACATAGGCGGCGTACCAGCGCACGTTGAGCTGGCCGGCCAGGCGGGCCGCGGTGCGCACCACCTGCTCGTCGCCTTCGCGCGGGCCGATGCAGGCCAGGATCGCGCCCTCGGTGTTCCAGACCCGGCCGATCGATTGCTCGACGCGGTAGCTGCGCACGTCGTCTTCCACGTGCTCGGCCGTGCGGCGCAATGCGATCTCGCGCAGCGCGATGAGGTTGCCCTTGCGGAAGAAGTTCTGGGCCGCGCGCTCGGCCTGTTGCGGCAGGTAGACCTTGCCGGCCTTCAGGCGGTCGATCAGCTCGTCCGGCGTGACGTCCACCAGAACCACTTCATCGGCACGATCCAGCGCATGATCGGGCACGGTCTCGTGAACCCGGATGCCGGTGATCGCACCGATCGTTCCATTCAGGCTTTCCAGGTGTTGCACGTTCAGGGTGGACCAGACATCGATGCCGGCGTCGAGCAATTCCTGCACGTCGTGCCAGCGCTTCGGATGGCGCGATCCCTCGACGTTCGAATGCGCCAGTTCATCGACCAGCAGGACGGGGGGCCGCAGTGCGATCGCGGCGTCGAGGTCGAATTCCTTGAGCGTTCGGCCCCGGTACGGCATCTCGCGCAAGGGGAGTTGGCGCAGGCCGGCCAGCAATTCGGCCGTCTCGCCGCGTCCATGGGTTTCAAGCACGCCCACCACCACGTCGCGGCCAGCCCGGCACTCCCGCTGGGCGGCACTGAGCATCGCGTAGGTCTTGCCTACGCCGGCATTGGCGCCGAAGTAGATGCGCAGCCTGCCGCGCCGCGAGTCCGCCTCTTCGCTGCGCAGTTGCTCCAGCAGCGCGTCGGGATCGGGACGGGAATCGGTGTTGCTGCCCATGGACATCGAAAATTACAGCCAGCGCGCGCGCTTGAATCGCCAGTAGAGGAAGGAACATGCGATCGCGATGGTGCCCAGCGCCATGGCATAGCCGTATTTCCACTTCAACTCCGGCATGTGCTCGAAGTTCATGCCCCAGATGCCGGCCAGTGAGGTCGATACGGCAAAGATGGCGGCCCAGGCCGCCAGGCGCTTGGTGACCTCGTTGTCCTCGATGGTGGCCATGGCCAGGTTCACCTGGATGGCCGTGCCGATGGTTTCGCGAATGGTGTCGATCTGCGCGTTGATGCGCGAGAGATGGTCTGCCACGTCGCGAAAATAGTCCTGCACCCCGACGCAAATGGCCGGGACCCTGCCCCCGTGGAGTTTGCCGGCGCCTTCCTGCAACGGCGCCACCGCGTGCTTGAGCGCGATCACGCGGCCCTTGAGCTCGTACAGGCGCTCGACGTTGGAGCGGGCCGTTCGCCTGGTGAAGATGTCCTTTTCGATCGTCTCCAGTTCGGTCTCGAATCCGTCGATGATGGGAAAGTACCGGTCGACCACCGCATCCATCAAGGCATACAGCACGAAGCCGGAGCCGTGCTTGAGCAGTTCCGGTTCGTGCTCGCAGCGCGCGCGCACCCCCAGAAAGCCCTGCCGGCTGCGATTGCGCACCGAGAGCACGTAGTTCTTGCCGGTGAAGATATTGACTTCGCCGATGTTGAGCGCACCGGGCTGGTCCGGCACAGGCTCGACCAGGTGCAGCACGGTGAACAGCGAGGCGCCGTACTCCTCGATCTTCGGGCGCTGGTGGCCATGCCGGGCGTCTTCGACGGCCAGCTCGTGCAAGGCGAACTCCTCCTTCATTTCGTCGAGTTCGGCCGGTGTCGCATCCTGCATGGCAACCCAGACGAAGGTATCCGGGCGGGCCAGATAGTCGCTGATCTCGCTCACGGGGATATCGGCCAGCTTGGTTCCGTTCTGGTAGGCCACGCAATTGATCAGCATCTTGTTTTCTCGTGTCGGTTCAATGCCTGGATTCTGGCACCTCGGTCGGGCCGCCAAGGGCTTCCAGCGCCAGGTTCAGCCGCAGCACGTTGACGCGCGGTTCGCCCAGCAAGCCGAGCAGCGGCGCTTCAGCCTGCTGGTCGACCAGGGCCTGCACCTTGTCCGCGCTCAGGCCGCGGGCCTTCGCGACGCGGGCCACCTGATAGCGTGCGGCCGCCGGGCTGATGTGCGGGTCCAGGCCGCTGGCCGAGGCCGTGACCAGATCCACCGGCACCGGCGCGGTATTGCCGGGATCGGCCGCGCGCAGGGCCTCGATGCGGCCCTTCACGGCATCGGCCAGGGCCGGATTCAAGGGGCCCTGGTTGGAGCCGCTGGACGCCGAGGCGTTGTAGGGCATCGGTCCGGTGGCCGAGGGGCGGCCCCAGAAGTGCCTGGGGTCGCTGAAGTTCTGGCCGATCAGCTCCGAGCCCACGGGCTTGCCGCCCTGCAGCACCAGGCTTCCGGCCGCCTGCCGGGGGAACAGGGCCTGGGCCGCGCCGGTGACCACCAGCGGATAGGCGACACCGGTGAGCAGCGTGAGCACGGCCAAGAAGACCAGGACGGGACGAAGAAGGCTGTTCATGATGTTGTTCCTTACGCGAGGCCCAGGGCCGCGAGCACCAGGTCGATGGCCTTGATGCCGATGAAGGGGACGACGAGGCCGCCGGCGCCGTAGATGGCCAGGTTGCGGCGCAGCAGTGCGGCGGCGCCGACCGCGCGGTACCTGACACCCTTGAGCGCCAGCGGAATCAGGAAGACGATGATCAGCGCGTTGAAGATCACCGCCGACAAAATGGCCGACTGGGGGCTGGCCAGCCCCATCACGTTGAGCGCGGCCAGCTGCGGGTAGGTTGCGGCGAAGATCGCCGGGATGATGGCGAAGTACTTGGCCACGTCGTTGGCGATCGAAAACGTGGTGAGCGAGCCGCGCGTCATCAGCAGGGCCTTGCCGGTCTCCACCACTTCGAGCAGCTTGGTCGGGTTGGAATCGAGGTCGACCATGTTGCCGGCTTCCTTGGCCGCCTGGGTGCCGCTGTTCATGGTCACCGCCACGTCGGCCTGGGCCAGGGCCGGCGCGTCGTTGGTGCCGTCGCCGGTCATGGCGACCAGCCGGCCTTCGGCCTGGTACGCGCGGATCAGCTTGAGCTTGGCTTCAGGCGTGGCCTCGGCCAGGAAGTCGTCGACCCCGGCCTCGGCCGCGATGGCCGCCGCCGTGAGCTTGTTGTCGCCGGTGACCATGATGGTCTTGATGCCCATGCGGCGCAGCTCGCCAAAGCGCTCCTTGATGCCGGACTTGACGATGTCCTTGAGTTCGACGATGCCCAGCACGGTGTTGCCCTCGCACACCGCCAGCGGTGTGCTGCCGCGGCGGGCGACTTCGTCGGAGGCACGCGTCACTTCGACCGCTAGGCTGCCGCCATACGCCTGCACATGCTTGCGCACGGCGTCCACCGCGCCCTTGCGGATGACCAGGTTGGCGCCGGCCTGGTGGATGTCGACGCCGCTCATGCGGGTCTGGGCCGTGAATGGCAGGAACACGGCGCCCTCGGCGTCGCGTTCGTCGACGCGGGCGCGCCTGGCCAGTTC